>JBIKYV010000238.1:0-4026 GCA_044355075.1 Prosthecobacter sp. | reverse complement strand
CCTACATCTTCGGCTTCCGCAAACAGGAGCAGGGGCGCAATGCGGTGGAGATTCCGAAGTTTGATCCTCTCATCGAAAAAGCCGAGGCGAACGTGATTGGCATCGCTGCGGGTAAGCCAAGCACACTGCCGCCCGAGCTACCGAGCGAGACGCAGCTGCCAGTGCTGGCTTCCTTGCCAAAGCCTGAGTTCACGCTCGACCATGGCCTCGCGATGACACTCTTCGCCGAAAATCCGCTGCTGGAAAAACCGGTCGGCATGAACTGGGATACCACCGGTCGCTTGTGGGTCGCCACGTCGAACACTTACCCGCAGGTGAACCCAGATGACCTCGGTGCGCAGATGGAAGGTAACAGTGCCAAGTTTGGCCCCTCAACCGGCAATGACCGCATCATCGTGATGGAAGACACAAACCGCGATGGCGTGGCGGATGTCTCACGCATCGTCGCGGACAAGCTGCTCATCCCTGCGGGTGTCGCGCCGGACAACAATGGTGGCTGCTTTGTCGGAGCCAGCACGGAGCTCGTGCATCTCAGCCAACCCGGTGCGGACGGCTTGCTCAGCGAGCGCCGCATCGTGCTCAGCGGCTTCGGCACGGAGGACACCCATCACATCATTCACGGCCTGCATTGGGGCATTGATGGCCGACTCTATTTTCAGCAGACCATTTACATCCACTCGCACATCGAGACTCCGTGGGGCCTGGTGCGGGCAAACAGCGGCGTTGCTTTCGCTTATGACCCGAACACCGAGCGGCTCGAAGTCCACTCCAAGGGCCTCGTGAACTGCTGGGGCCAGCAGGAAGATCTCAATGGCCAAACGTTCCTCACATCCGGTGCAGATGGCAATGGCGTGAGTTGGAGCTTCCCCGGTGCCGTGTTGCCGCCGAGCGAAGGCGCACGCCGTTACATCCAGAGCGTTAGCCCTGGATCGTATCCGAAGTTCTGCGGACTCGAACTCATCAACAGCCCGCTCTTTGGCCCGGAATGGCAGGGCAGCGCGATCACCAATGACTTCCGCGCTCATCGCATCGTGCGGTTTAATTTCACCGACTTCACGGCGGACAAGGCCGCTGCTAAATCTGGCTACATCACGCAAACGCAGGCCGATGTGGTGCGCACGAGTGATGCAGCCTTCCGCCCCATCGCTCTCGCCATGGGCCCTGATGGCGGCTTGTATGTCGCGGATTGGACCAATCCGATCATCAATCACGGTGAAGTCGATTTCCGCGATCCACGTCGTGACAAACAACATGGCCGCATCTGGCGCATCGCACCGCAGGGCAGCAAGCCGATCGCCTGGGAGTCAATCGCAGGTCTGCCGGTGGATGCGTTGCTCAACAAACTACTCTCGCCAAATCGCTGGGAGTTTGAACAAGCTCGCCGTGAACTCGCGAAGGCACCACTCGCTGGCTTGCAAAAGGCGCTCGCCGTTTGGGTCAAAGATGAAGTCACTCGTCGACACGCCGCTTGGTTGCTCAGCGGTCGCAGCGTCGATGTCTCGCATCTGCTTGCCATGCTGAAGCCCGGTCATGATGACACGAGCGTTCAGGTCGCCCTGCGTGAGATTGGCAAGGCCTATGGCAATCGTGGCATCACTGACATCAGCGCTATCGCTCCGTGGGTGGAGGCGGGCCGCAATCCGCGCACACGCCTGGAGGCTTTCCGTGCGCTGGGACGCATCAGCACCTTTGATAGCGCGGATCTCGTGCTGAAAAACATGCCCACGGATGCCAGCGACAGCTTCCTCGACTTCGCTGCATGGACTACTGTGAACGAACTCGCGCGTCCATGGCTCGAAGAACTCGCCGCACATCCCGAGAAGGTAGCAGGTCGTGAGAAACAGCTCACCACACTCGCAGACATGGCCGATCCCGTCATCGCCGCGCCTTACATGCAGCGCCTCTTTGCCGGACGCAGCATTGATGCAGCAGGCAGCGGACCGTGGATCGAACTCATTGGCAAATCTGGTGGCCAAGCTGAGGTGAACACGCTTTACACCGTCTTCATCGAGGAAGGCAAGCTCCAGCCAGCCGCACGCCTTCGCGCTGCGCGTGCCCTTGCCGAGGCAGCGAAACAACGTCGGCTTCGTCCACAGGGTGACCTCAGCGTCATCGCCCCGCTTTTGAAATCGACCGCGCGTGACATGCAGTTCGCTGCCATCCGTCTCGCGGGTGAGTGGCAGCAGGGAAAAGTCATCGCCACGCTCGCTGAGTTTGCCGCATCTGAAAAAGACGGAGCCTTGCGGGGTGAAGCACTGGCTGCGCTGCGCCTCATCGGCGGCGGTGAAACGGTGAAGGCGCTCAAGAAGCTTGTGGCTGAAGATCAGCCAGCAGAGGTGCGTCGTGGCGCACTCATCCCACTGGCCATGCACGGACGTGGTGATGCGCTCGCTGCATTGCCATCCGTTTTGAAACAAACGACGGATCAAAACGCCGCGCAGGCCCTGTGGCGTCAGCTTTTTCAACACGCACCCTTTGCCAATCAGTTCGCGAGCGCCGTGCCCAAAGACCTGCCAGGCTCCGCGTATGCTGATGCCCTGCAGATCGCCAAAGGCATGGGCCGCGGTGGCAATGCGCTCGTTGCAGCCCTGCAACCCCTCGTCGGAGTGCAGTCCGCGCCGCGTGATTACCCTGCTGAAATCGCCGCGCTCATGAAGTCCGTGCCTGAAGGCGGCAACAGCGCCGATGGCGAACTTGTTTATCGTCGCATCGGCTGCGTCGCATGCCATGCCATCGGCGGAGTCGGCGGAAACTACGGCCCCGATTTCTCCAGCATCGGTGCCAGCGCGCCGCTTGATTACCTCATCGAAAGCACGCTCAATCCGGCTGCGAAGGTGAAGGAAGGCTATCACGGCTTCGCCTTCACCATGAAAGACGGTGTCGTCATGAGCGGCATCCCCTCACGCGAAACAGCGACCGATGTCATCATCAAGATTGGCCCAGGCGCTGAACTGCCGCTGGCCAAGGCCAACCTCCTCAAAAAGGAAAACATTGGCAGCCTCATGCCACAGGGCCTGATCGACGCACTCAAACCCAACGAAAAGCGCAACCTCTTTGCCTTCCTCAGCCAAATCGGTCGCCCCGGTCCGTTTGACGCCAGCAAACTCAACGTAGCCCGCATGTGGAAGTTCACCAGCCTGGCTCCTGGTGCACCACCAGCGCAGGACTCCTCCGCCTATGCCATGACCCTCATCAGCGGCGACCTCCGTGCCGAAGACCGCCCAAACAAACCCTACGCCATCGCCAGCTTCACCGCCGCCAAGCCCACCACGAAGCCCTTGATCTTCACTGGCATCGAAGCCGCCTGGCTCGACGGCAAACCGCTCGACATCAAAGACGGCCAATGCACCACAGCCATCACCGCTGGTGACCACCAACTCACCGTGCGCCCCATCAAAAGCGCCTCACTCATGAAAGCACAGTGTGATGATGTAACCTTCGTGACCGTTCCTTAAACGTCATGACGCACTCACTAAGGCGCATAGCAGCATCGTTACTGGCCACATTCGCCGTATCGCACGCCGCCGATGAGCTGAAGCCCGCGCCCAAACCGAACATTCTCATCATCCTCACCGATGACCTCGGCTATAACGACGTCGGGTGCTACTGGACGCCGGACAAGCGCCCGGGCTTCGAGAAGATCCGGACACCGAACCTCGACCGGCTCGCCGCCGAGGGTGCCCGGTTCACCGATTTCTACTCTCCCGCCCCCGTTTGCACCCCGTCCCGCGCAGCACTCATGACCGGCTGCTACCCGGTGCGGGTGGGCATGTCCAGCTTCGGACGCAATGGCGGCGGCGTGCTCAGCGAAGCGCACATGGAGGGGCTGAACCCCGACGAGGTCACCCTGGCTGAGATCTTGAAGAAACGCGGCTACGCCACCGCCTGCGTCGGCAAGTGGCACCTCGGGCACCTGGCCCCATTCTCCCCGCGCCAGCATGGCTTCGACGCGTTTTACGGGATGATGTTCCCCAACGACATGAAACCCTTTGTCCTCCACCGCGACGAGACGGTCATCGAGCCGCA
>JBIKYV010000095.1:0-14181 GCA_044355075.1 Prosthecobacter sp. | reverse complement strand
GTAAAGGATGGTTCTCATCGATGGGCACATGTAGTGCTGTGCCATACACTTCACTCGTAGAAGTGTGCATGACGCGCTGTACTCCTTCTTCCAAAGCGGATTGAAGAACGTTGAGAGTTCCCTCAATATTGGATCTTACATAGCTACGCGGCGCCTGATAAGAGTAGGGGATGGCAATGAGCGCGCCGAGATGGAAAACGAAGTCACAACCCCTCACGCCTGCCCGTACGCTGTCACGGTCTGTGATGTCTCCTGCCAAGATTTCCATTTCTTCGGTGAGGTCGCTATGGTCCAGCCAGCCACGCTTTCCAAGCGCGTTGTAGTGAACCATGGCACGCACACTTGCACCTTCACGCACTAGGTGCTCTGCCAGATGGCTACCGATGAAGCCACCCGCTCCAGTGATAAAAACTTTTTTGCCGTCGAATGCTCTCATAGGTCTAAATGAATTTTGGGGAATTAATGGGTCCCATTACGCGCTTGTTTGAGGTGTTCGCGCTGTCCCACATCGATCCAGTCATCCACAATCTCGAAGGCTCCAATGGGTGCGCCGGAGCGAACGGCTTCATCAAATAACTCGGTGATGGGGAAAAAGCGTCGTGGGACACGCTGAAGGATCTCTGGAGAAAGGACATAGATACCTGCGTTGATGAGTTGCGAAAACGTGGGCTTCTCCACGATGCTACTTACTCTTCCGGCCGTCACTTCCAGGCAGCCAAAGGGAATTTCATGAGCATAGCTGCGTGCTCCGATAGTCGCCTGGTAGCCGCCTTTCTGGTGAAAATCAAAAAAGCTTGAGACATCCACCTGAGTAACGAGATCTCCATTGCAGACAAAAATAGGGTCAGACGGCAGATCAGGAAGTAATGCCAGTGATCCTCCCGTGCCCAATGGTTCATCGGTCCCTTCTCGGAGGTATTCGATCTGGCAGCCAAAACGGGAGCCATCACCAAAGTGATCTTCGATGACACTGCCGAGGTAGTTTACCGAAATGAAGATACGACGAATGCCGCTGCCGACCAAATGCAGGACTAGTCGTTCTAAAATGGGGCGTCCAGCTACCTTCAGCATCGGTTTAGGTGTGGATTTTGTGAGTTCTCCAAGCCGGGTGCCCTTGCCTCCTGCCATGATGACAGCCCAGTTACTACGGATGGAGATACCGATGACCTCTCTGAGCAAATGCAGCCCGCAAATACAGCCTTCGTTGTCCAAGACGGGGATCTGTTTGATCTGACTTGCCTGCATGAGTTCGATTACCTCTGCCCGTCCTGCTGTCATGTGGACGCTGATGCAGCGTGGGCAGGCAAAGGGTGCTGCTAGATCCTGGAGACTTGCCCCCTGCAAAAGTGCACGCCGAATGTCTCCATCTGTAATGGTTCCAAGCAGGCGCAGTTTGTCATCAACCATCAGGCAGATGCCTTCAGCCCCCTTATCAATTACCTTCATTGCATCCCAAATGGTGCCCTTGGAGGACATGCAGAATGTAGATACAGGTTTGGATATCATATGTTCACCGGTCGGACTAGGCTGATGATTTCACCGAGGGGGCAGAGCTTAGCCTATTTGCCGCGTGAAAGGCTTTGGCAACCCTTAACTTCACTCTAGCGACCTTGCTGGCACGCCGACCACGGTGCAGCCATCTGATACGTCTTTGACCACTACGGCACCTGCGGCGATGATTGCTCCTGCGCCAATGCGGATACCCTGACGGACCACAGCCCCTGCACCGATGTGTGTCTCCTCACCGATGGTGACATGGCCGCAAATGATAGCTCCAGTGGCGATGTGGCAGTGCGCGCCTATGATACAGTCGTGCTCAATGACGGCTGCGCTGTTCACAAGCACGTGATCGCCGAGCTGAGCATTCGTGTGGATGACGGCTTTAGGCAGGATCTGGTATCCAGCGCCACATACGGCCGAGGGGGAGATGTAGGCGGTTGGATGGAGGATGCTGTGTGGCTCCAATCCGGCTGCCACGGCAGCCACAAAAAGCCTGGCACGGAGGGCGCAGCTCTTGGCAGAGCCGACACCGATGGCGAAGTGAGTGAAGCCTTGCTCTGTAAGTTGTGATAGCTTTTCATCACCACCGATGATGGGAACTCCGGCCACTTTGAGAATGCCTGGTTTGGAGTCGAGAATGGCATCAAACTGAAAGGGCAGATGCGCCTCCATGAGCACACGCCCATGGCCTCCGGCTCCGATAAGTATGCTTTTCATGACTGTGGTAGGTCGTGGAAGGTTTTGCTAAGTAGCCGGTCGTCCAGCGGCGTATCAATGATTAGGCGGAGCAACTTCAAGGAAGCATATCCGTCACCAAAGAAGTGCTCGTCACCGGCAGCCTTAGCCTTGAACTCTGGGCTGATGGCCTGGCGGACGGCGGCAGCGATTTCAGTAGCATCAAATTTCTCCACATCGATGACATTGCGGGCTCGGAGGCGGCCTTTCTGTCGGTTACCAATGTTCACCACTGGCAATGCGAAGGAAGGTGCTTCGAGGAGGCCGCTCGATGAGTTTCCGACCATGGCGCTAACTTCTCCGAGAATGGAGAAGTAGCCTTCGGTGCCGAAGTTTTCAACCCACACGGCTTTCTTAGAGCGTTGGCAAAACTCGAGGATGCGCTTGCGGATGACACTGCCTGCCATGTCGGCGTTTGGCATGGTGAAGATGACCGGTAGATCGAGGTGCATCAGTGCCGCCATGAGTGCATCGGTTTGCTGAGTCGTCTGCTCATACTCGTGTGTGGTAGGGTGCAGGGTGACGAGCAGCGGTGGCGTGGAGAGATCGAGCTGGAAGCGCTTTTGAAGCTCTGATCGGCTCAGGCGCTGCAATGAAAGCATATTGTCCAGACTCAGAGCACCACAGCATAGCACTCGCCAGGGTTCCTCACCGAGTTGGATGACGCGTTGGCGATATACCTCGGTAGCGACGCCATGAAGGTGGCTCATTTTCGTGAGGCTGTGGCGAAAGCAGTCATCCATCGCGCCTTCGGTCAATTCACCGCCATGCAGGTGCAAGATGGGGATGTTGAATGGCACTGCTGCGAGGGCTGCGGCGAACATTTCAAAACGATCTCCGAGCACAATGAGAAGGTCCGGTCGCGCGGAGGCAAAGGCATGGCCAAAGCCTGCGACCCCGAGTCCAATGGCGGCGGCGACAGCTTCTGGGGTATCCTCATTTTGGAGGACGGGGATCCTAGCCGTGATGGGGTAGCCGTCATTCTCAATGATGTTGACGGTGGAGCCGTAGCGCGGCTCCAAATGCATCCCGGAGACGAGCACGCTCAACTCTAACTCGGGATGCACAGCAATACGCTGAAGCAGTGGAAGGTAGATGCTGTAGTCCGACCGGCCCACCGTGACCACGGCGATGGATCTCATGCGAGGTCCTCCCATCGAATCATGGAACCTTCAGCGATATCCACCTGCGCACGACGTCCCGGGATTTCGTGCAACTTCGCAGGTGGGATGCCAGTGCCTGGTCGGCGCAGGACCAGCATGGAATCCGTGATCGTCGTGCCCGCTGGGATGGCTGATACCGCCACGACACTGCGGCGGACGATTTTGGCGACTGCGATCTCAGCTTCATGTGGCTGTTTCAAGCCGCTACCGAGCATTACTTCGGCTCTGCGGATGCTACGCACCATTTCTGCGAGGGTGGCCGGTTCTAGCGAAGCCTTGTGATCAGGGCCTGGCATCGCGCAATCGAGCGTGAAATGCTTTTCAATGACCTTGGCTCCTGCAGCGACGGCGATAATGGAGGCCTCAATGCCCATTGTGTGATCCGAGTAGCCGATGGGCACGCCCAGTGTGGTCTGCATGGCATGCATGGCGCGGAGGTTAACAGACTCTGGCGGCGCAGGGTAGTTTGAGACGCAGTGCAGCACTGTAATGTTATCATTTCCAGTGGAGCGGATCGTCTCCACTGCCTCGGCCACTTCATCCAGCGTGCCCATACCGGTTGAGATAATCATGGGCTTGCCATGTCTCGCGATGTGGCGCAGCAGCGGCAAGTTGGTTAGCTCGCCGGAGGGGATTTTGAAGATAGGCATGCCAAGCTCGGCGAGGAAGTCAGAGCTATCTTCATCAAAGGCCGTGGACATGAACATGATGCCCAGCTCCTGACAGTAGCGATTCAGTTCGGCGAAGGCTTCCAGTGGCAGTTCGAGGCGCTTCAGCATGTCGAACTGGCTCTCGATTACGCCGGAGTTCTTCGATTGATACTCGGCCTGAGGCGCATCTGCCGTGACAAGATGCTTGGCTTGGAAGGTTTGGAATTTCACGGCATCTGCACCGGATTCTTTGGCTGCTAAAACGAGCTGCTTTGCGATTGTGAGGTCACCGTTATGATTCACTCCAGCTTCAGCGATAATGAAGCAGTGGCTGTGTGAGGTGATGGACATGTTCATGGCGATCCAGAGAGGGTAGGTGAGACATTTTGTGCATCCAATAGGCTATTAGCATGAGCGAAGTCTTCGAGCGTGTCGATGTCAACGGAGCGCTCCGGCGGCATGATCCAACCAAACGCCCCTGGCGGCTGAAACATCTGGGTTTCACGCAGGGATGAGCAGCGGTTCAAGTAGAGAGCACCATTGAGCGTGTAGGCGGGTGGCAGGTCCTGTCGGCGTGGATAGCGTAGGCCGTGATCAATAAAGCCGATGAGCTCGCCTTTTCCATCCAATTTATAGGTAAGGAAAGGGTGGGACTCAGCCGGACTGACGCCCACCACTGCAGGGCAGCTGGTGGCTTTCATGAGCTCAATGGCTCCGTCCAGGTCTGTAGGACTTCGAAGGGGTGTGGTGGGTTGAAGTAGAAGCACGGCATCTGGTAGCTCCCCATGTTCCTCGAGCCATGCAATGACATGCAGCATCACGTCGATATGCGCTGCATTATCTGTGGAAAGCTCTGGTGGCCGAACGAAGGGCACTTCCGCACCATATTGACGTCCCACGTCCATGATTTCTTCATCGTCGGTAGAAAGAATGACGCGATTCACTCGCTCTGCCTGATGCGCGACGGCAATGGAGTGGGCGATTAGGGGCTTTCCAGCCAGTGGCAGGATATTTTTACGGGGTAGCCCTCGTGAGCCTCCACGGGCGGTGATGACTGCAACGACGTTCATACAAGTTTAAAAAATGAATTTCGGCAAACCCTCTCAATATCGAGTTTATGGATGATTGATCAATGACGCCTGCAGAAAGGACTGAATTGATTGGCTTCAGCCCCTCTTGCTAAAGTCAGCGATCATTTGGTTGACGGAGTAAGCGTATTTTGCCCAAGAATGATTTAAAAGGTAACGATTATACGCCGAGTTGGAAATCGTTTGAGCTGCTTTGCTATCATTGAGGAGATAGGAAATAGCGGATGTCATTCCTGCTATGTCACCAGGTTCAAGCAATAGGGCGTCCTCATTGGCGCGGAGCACTGAACCGGTTCCAGAGATGGAGAAGCTCACGATTGGCAAATGCATCAACATAGACTCGCGAAGCACTCGGGAAACCCCTTCTGAAAGAGATGTTTGTATTAGTATGTGCGCGTGGGCCATCCACCTCAAGTAATCGCGCTGAAAGCCGTGAAAAAAAACGGTCTTTTCCAAGCCCATCTGGCTAATGCTTTTCTTAAGACTTAGGCCATATTCACTTTTCTCCCGACCTCCTAAAAAATGGAGTTCTGCTTCTGGATGTTTTTTATGCAGCTCCTTGAATATTTCCAAAGTTGTATGCTGTGCTTTTCTAGGCTGGAGTGACCCTACGGACACGAGAATCTTTTTCTCCGATCGGTAGGGGTTGGGCAGTTGCTTGGCCGCCAAAACGTCAGTTTCAGAGCACGATGGAGATAGGATGTAGCAATTGCTCCGTAGGGCGGAATCGCGCTTAATACAGTCTGATGCCTGATCTACTGCCTGGAACAGCAATAGATCGTATCTCTTACAATACTCGATGTATCGAGCAGTCGGACTCGATTCAGGAGTGTTGAGATGCTCATCTTTAACCCAGTATTCTTCGAATGTTTCTGGTGCACCGGCATGGTTTCTGACAAGTTTGGCGTTGCTCGATTTCCTGATTTTTTGGATCGCGTCTGCTGTAAAGTTTTCGAAGTCAAAAATCAGATCTGCCTTGTTTAACAACCTCTTGAAATTCTGCTCAACATTACGCCTGCGAAGAAAGCGAAGGCATCTCCAAATTCGCGCACGCGCACTGGCCTTTTTATCTCTTAGAATATCGATAAATGATTGGTCTTCGATACTGCCCAGTGTGCGGTAGCTGGATGGAATTTCGCAGACTATCTTCGCTGGAAGAGTGGTGTGCTGATGTTTTCGTCCCGTGGGCGTCGGAGAACTGATGCAGACATGCACGTCATGTTTGAGTGCGAACATTGTTTCAGCTAGGTCCAAGGCGCTGGAAAGGCCCCCTGAACTTCGGGAAAGCTGCTTCATCAACAGTAGTATGATCATGAGTCGCCCGGATGCATGTCGCTTCTACTTTTTCGGTGTTAGGATAGTCATGCGATTTGAATAATCGACATTGAGCTGGGGGTTTAGCTTGGCGAAGTAGCTGTGAACAGTCTTGTTATCCTCAATGATGTAAACGAAATCATCTGCCAGATGGTTCTTGGTGGCCTGATAGGATTTGATGATAGTCTCATCAAGATGCACTCCATCATCAATAACAATATCTATCTTGTCCCCCTTTAAAATATTGCTGACAGTCGGGTCGTCATCTTTGAATTGATCAAACTTATGAAGCTCAATGTTATTGTTTTTGAACGCACCTCTAGATTTGAGATTAGGCATGTTTGATTCGGTATTTACCAGGTCGATGTCCATGCCGATAATCCGCCCGGTTGGAAAAAGATCTGACCAGATTGCCAGCCCGGTGCCTCTTAAGATGCCAATTTCAGCCAGGACGACTCTCCTGGAATGGCTCACGAGAGGCTGAAGATACTCAGCGTAACGCGGAGCATAGTTGTGATAAAATGCACTCATTCGGTCACCTCCTGTGGAGATCTTTTGATTGCGCTTATCTTGATCGCTGATCGCGTGTCTCGGTACGTTCGTGACGTAACCTCCATATTTGAGTTCGGTCATGGTCAGCCAGTCAGAACTTCCGAACGTAATCTGACCTGCCTGTTCCATGAGCATGTATAACTTTTCATAAGTCTGGTCCCTCTGGCTGACTACTTGAGGGTAGTCTTTGATCATGCGTTTGAGCCTCTTATAGTCCTTGTAAAAGGGGAGTCTTTTCTTGATGGATTTCATCGAATGTGCTGGGTTGAAAAAGCACCAATTTATCTAAATAATATGCTGGGACTTTGCTCTTTAAAAAGATGATATACTCGGCACATGGGGCTGCAAGAAGTTTAGAGCCATCTGTTGCTGGCACTTCATTGTTCCTCGAATGGTTAATAGGGGAGCTTAGTTCAGTGAAATGCGCCTAATGCTTTTAACTCATCATAGTGTGCAAGATCACGATATTTAAAAACTTTGGCGGGATGCCCTCCAGCAATTGCACCCTTGGGTATGTTTGATACCACGACACTGCCCGCCTGAATAATAGCGCCTTCTTCGATCATCACACCTCCCAGGACCATGACTCTGGTACCAAACCATACATTGTCTCCTATAGCAACATCACGGTCTATGTAGGTTTCATCATAAGGAATCTTGGACCCCTCATAGTTATGGAACGATGTAATGATCCGGCATTCAGGCCCTGAATGGAAATTATTGCCAATGATCACTCGGCCTCGGCCTCCGATGGTCATTCCATTGAAGTTCACATTGTTGCCGAGAATTGTGTTGGTGTTAACGACCGACTTTCCGTTAACTCGAAGTCCTTGGCCAACGGACTTGGCTGTGCGCAACATTTTCTGAGCCATACGGTGTTTTTTTCGGGATTTTAGCCAATCTTTAAGCCAAGACATATGGAGACGTTAAGTGGTTACAATCGATTGTCAGCGATACTATTCATGCACTCAAAGCTGTAAGCTGGTAAGGATGGATATAGGATTGTTTGAGTGGAGTTTACAAATGTGTGCACATCTGCTCGTTCATTCATCCAGTGTGCGAGTTCAGTGACATATCTTGGAACCGTATTTTGAGAAATGGCTTCATCGGTGAAAGCCATGATCCCATAGCCTTTGTTTTTCTTCTTTGCAGATTCCACGCCGGGAAGATTGTAACGGTGGCACATTTCCTTATGTTTGAGATCATGCCAGAAGTGTTCGTTGCTGTGCATATCCATGCCACATAGAACCATTTTGTTGTAACCCATCTGGTAGCCCCATGACATGAGCAGCCCTAGCGTTGATCTCCATTTAGGCACGAGTGTCCCGATGGAGCCGTGGGTTAACATGCCTAAAAGCTCCACATGCTGAAAAAGTTTATGAATGTCGATCGCGCAACGGGATGAAATTGCATATTCCCGCAGGTAATAAAGCTCGTGTTCTTTGAGAAAATCGAACTTTGGATTTTCACCCAGGGGTAGGCTACCATTGGCGAAAGAGTCCCCGCGTAAGATGAGGGGGACATGTCTGTAATCAGGGCTACGGGTCTGGATTAGTTTGAATAATGCCTCAGAGTTGGCGAATTGTAACAGGTAAAAGCTAGGGATGAAATCATGAGCCATCCACCAATTGAATCCCACCGAATCATGTTTACGGATATGTTCCCATTCTGAATCCGTGATCAGATTGATGCTGGGCCCGGAGCCGAGGATAAAGAGAACTTCTGATTTTTTGTGTCGCTGAATGGACGAGTCCATGACCGTGCCGTGCCATCGGCTGTACTTGGCAGCCATTTCAGCACATCCGTTGGCGATAGAAATGGTGTAATCAAAACCCTGCTGATCACGAAACCGCTTTTTTCTGCGTCTAAATTGCGCATTAAGAGATTTAAGAAATTCAAGAACAGACATATGGACGAGGTTTTTGTCGTGCAAGTGTGGTAATCGAGCTATACCGCACCCGAATTAGCAATTGTTGATAATTCTCATATTTACATCAACGTGTGCCATATCTGCTGCAACTAGATTTGCGTGACGCGCACCAGTGCCTCTATGACAGATGATACTGGAACCAGGGATGCGGGGCCATTTTTGTGATCGGCACTAAAGTGGCGGGCGGTCAGGCACTCATTGAGTGCTGTTGCATGATGCCAACGTTGCTCCTGGGTAGGCCCAAAGAGAGTGACCGTTGGCCGACCGAAGGCCTGGGCCAAGTGTGAGGCAGAGCCATCGACTGTAACTAGGGCTGACGCACCTGCCAGAGCGTGAAGGTATTCTTTTAAAGTCGTTTTGCCACACAGATTGTGAACCTTACCCGAGCTAAGTTTTTCGATTTCATGACAATGCTCTTTTTCAAACTCCTGCCCACCTCCAAGCATGACTAAATCTCGTGGTGTTGATCCGAGATTCAGTCCGCCAATCTGAGATGTTAAATCAGCCCACTGCGCTGCACTCCATAATTTGCTGGGCCATGCAGAAGTCGGGACGATTGCCAGGTAGGGGATTCCTGGCAATAGCGGACTGCGCCATGCTGCCGGTGGCTGATTCAGAGTGGAGGATTTGAAGCTGGCGACATCTCCGCCTGCCATTCGCCAAAAATATCTCCCCCAGTATTCCAATCCATGACTTTCCATTCTAAATTCATCAAAGATCCACCGGTACCACCATCGGCGATGCTCTTGACGGTTGTGCAATAGAATCTTTTTTTTCGAAGACAGCTTCCATGATTTCATAGCGGTTTTGCCACCCCAGCTAGTCGCCCATAGCTCGTCAAACGGAGGGCATCCCAGGGTTTCAGGTCCCCAGATCGCACATGGCATTAATTTCACCAAAGGTTGAAAAGGCTCTTTAACAAAAAGAGCCACCTTGTTTCCAGACCTCTCTGCCAAAAGTCGTATCATTGGCTCCAGAAGCGTCACATCTCCCAGTTGCTTGCTGCTTACTAATGCAATTCTTTTGTTAGTGATGTCTTCCGTGTTGCCAAGTTGTGAATTTCGAGCTTCTCCTGCTAATGTAGAATGCTTTAAGTCTGCTGGGATCATATCACGGGTAACCTGTTGACTTAATGTCCTCTTTGCAATCAAACGTTGTTGGCAGCTTTTGTCATTGCTTGGCACTAAAAGTCTAGATAAGAGAAATGACTTTAGATAATTGATAATGACGTATGAGTCGCATCCTGCACTGTCTCAACCTAGACACAATAGGAGGAGTTGAATCCATTTTTGGGGATTACTTGCGTCATGATTCTTCTGCAACGCATGATCACCATCTGATGATTTTGAATCGGCGTTGTCACGATTTTTTCAGAGACGCGGTCAACAAGCGCATAACATCTATCTTGCATTCAAAGTACGTAGGACCATTTCGAATTCCTAAATCTCTTCGGTCATCGTGGTCAACTTACTGGTGCAAGCGCCTGCTTCCCGATATACAAATTATATACAATACTCTAGATAATGAACCTGCATGGAGTGCTGCTCAATATGCTGGCAAATGCATTTATTATGAACGAGGAGCAGCTTGGTTGTGCAAAAGCAAAGATGGAATCGTAGCGAAAAATTTGGCTAAAGTAGATCGTTTTTTTTGCAACTCATGGGCTGCAAAACGTGTTCTAAAACTTCGTTTTGATGTGGATGCTAGTCAGTGTGATGTGATCTACAACCCCCTGCGGCTAAGTGATGCATTCACTTCAAAAGCTGCCTCTCAACTTTTCCCCAAAACGAACTATAAAGTAGACGCTGATGTTAATCTGAAGTTCCGAATTGGTATGGCAGGAAGATTAATTCCTGTGAAGGGTATGGTTATTGGATTGCACGCTTTAGCGGAATTACTCAAGCGTTCACCCCAATTTGAACTTTATATTGCCGGTCAAGGACCCGAACGAGAAATGTTAGATTCAGTCGCTCGAGGCCTGGGTATAACTCATGCAGTCAAGTTTCTTGGAACTGTGAATGACATGACGAGCTTTTATTCCAACCTTGATGTTTTTGTGTGCCCATCCCTTCGTGAGCCATTGGGGAATGTTGCCATAGAGGCAAATGGGTGTGGTTGTCCGGTTATTTGCACTAATGTCGATGGATTGCCTGAGGCAATAACTCACGATTATACTGGTTGGTGTATTGCGCCAAGTCTATCCGATGTGGAGTATTTCTCTCTAGGTGTTTTTGATCAACGATTGCCTGAGTTGGTCTACGATCCTGTGAGCGATAGCTTGACGAATCCACGGGCACTATCTCCCCAGCATCTTGCTGAAAGCATTTGGACATTGTTTGAACGTCCAAGTTTAAAATCCGAATCCGCTGAAAATTCTATTCTATCTGCAAATGAGCGTTTCAGCATGATTGGTTACGTGGATCAATTTCATCATTCATTGAATGCTGTATTGTCCTAAAACATATGATGGTAGCCTTCTTTGAAATCCTTTGACTGGCAAGGTCAGATTGACGACTGCCTAGCTCAGTCTAGGACGCGGAATTCTCTAGCCAGCAGGCGTTTGAGTTGATTGTGAAGGTGCTTGAGATCAGCGGAAGTTTTTTCTTCATGGGACGCATTCACTCTCTCTTCTAGGCTTAATGATTGAGCAGTAGAGGTGTCAATGGGCAAAAGGGTCTCCACTTCTGCGACCATAGCTTTGGTCCTTGCAATGACCTCAAGGGCATCTTGTTCGGTGATCTGTCCGGCGTGTAGCTTCTTGAGCTGTTGGCACTCAAATAGTCGGCAGCGAGTTGGCCGGTTCTCATAAATGGTGCATGTGCAGCTTTGCAGAAACTGGCATGGTTGTGGAAACCAAGGTTGTGTTTTTTTACGTCGTAGCTTCATGCCCAGCCGTGTCAATTGTTGAACCGAATCTTGCGGTTGGAGCCGGACTAAATCGAAAAGCACACCGTTGCAGCATAAACCGCAATTTGTGCAGAGTCGTGTGGCAGCGTCAGACATAGATATAGTGAGACCATGACACAAACATTCATCGGCGTCATCAATGCTTCGATATTGTCCCAGACAGATTCGTTCCATCTTGCCTTTAAGGGCATCTTGCTTTGTGCTTGTTTTTCATCATGAAAATCACTTTTTGCGGCGCTGCTGGAACTACGACTGGCTCCAAGCATCTTATTGAGGTCAACAACGCTCGCATTCTTTTGGATTGTGGGCTGTATCAGGGTAGACGTTCTGAGTCGGTAGAGCGCAACAGTCATTTCCCCTTTGATCCAGAGCGAATTGATGCGGTGATTCTTTCTCATGCCCACATCGATCATAGCGGCAATTTACCACACCTTTGCAAAAAGGGGTTCAGGGGAAACATCTTCTCCACTCCAGCGACTCGTGACTTGTGCAGCATCATGCTGCCTGATGCGGCTCATATTCACGAGAGTGATATTGCCTGGTTGAATCGTCATCGTCAAAAAGATGACCTCCCTGCATTACAGCCAAGCTACTCACGAGACGATGCAGAAAAGTGCCTGCGGCAATTCGTGACATTAGGTTATGACAGACCTATGCAGGTCGCGGATGGGGTTCGACTCACCTTCATTGATGCAGGTCATGTTTTGGGTTCTGCCCAAGTTGTCTTGGACATCCAAGATCAAGAGGATGGTAAAAAAAAGCGTCTGCTCTTCAGTGGTGATATCGGTCGTAGTGGCAATGATCTGCTGAACGATCCGGCGACGTGTGATGGTGTGGACTACGTCATCATGGAGAGCACCTACGGGGGGCGCAGGCATGAGGCGACTGCGGATTCTACAGAGCATCTATGCAATATCATTCGTAGGATTCAGCAGCGCCGATCCAGGCTCATCATCCCTGCGTTTGCCGTTGAGCGCACGCAGCAGCTACTTTTCACTTTAGATAGTTTGCGGCACGAAAATCGTATCGGTCCGATCCAGACATTTGTCGATAGTCCATTGGCGGTCAAAGCAACCGAGATCTTTCGACTTCATGTTGGAGAGATGAAGCCAGAGGCTGCTCAGGCTTTGTTCATGCGTGATGACCCTTTTGGCTTTGAAGGCCTGCGCTTGATTCGTAGTGTTGAAGAATCGAAGGCTCTGAACAAAATCAAAGGTCCAGCCATCATTATTTCTGCCTCAGGTATGGCAGAAAGCGGACGCATTCTCCATCATTTGCGACAAAATATTACCCATGGCGAAAACATCTTACTCTTTGTTGGCTACTGTGCCGAGAACACGCTGGGGTGGAAACTGCGCAGTGGATATCCTCATGTGAATATTCTAGGAGATGATTTTCCTGTACACGCTGAGATTGAAACGTTGGACTCGTTTTCAGGACACGCTGATCATGATGAACTCCTGATTTGGTTTAGTAAGGTGGGCGGCGTTAAGAAACGGGTCTTTTTAGTCCATGGTGAATCCCAAAGCACAGAGGCTCTTCAGGCTGCCCTTCAGGTCGCTCATCCATCTGGATGTGTCGAATCTGCGGTATTTTTGCAATGTGTGGAACTTTAAAGCAGAACCTAAGATGAAGGTGTTTGCGCTGGTAATTTCTTTCTGCTCTGGCTCAATCGTATATTAGTTCCACTCTCACCATGTCAGACACAGCTACGCTTCTCATTCATTGCCCAGACCGCCCCGGATTGGTTCATGATGTCACGGGGTTTATTTTTGCCCACAAGGGGAACATCATCGACCTCCAGCAGCACATCAATCCTGATGAGAATGTCTTTTTTATGCGTCTTGAGTGGAGTTTAGAAAAATTCACACTCGAAAAGTCTGAAATTTACGACCGTCTCCAGCCTATGGCTCGAAGGCATGAAATGCAGATGGGACTGCATTTTTCTACGCAGCGTCGTAGGATAGCGATCTTTGTTTCTAAGGAGGGCCACTGTCTCTATGATCTGCTTGCACGTCATGAGGCAGGAGACCTACCGGTGGACATTCCCTTGATTATTGGCAATCACGAGACCTTGAGACCTGCTGCAGAGCGTTTTGGCATACCTTTTCATCATTTTCCGATTACTCGGGAGAATAAGCTGGCCCAAGAAGCTGCCCAAATTGCTCTGCTAAAAGAACAATGCATCGATACGGTGGTTCTCGCACGCTACATGCAAATCATCAGTCCCGCGATGATTGCTGCGTTTCCCAATCAGATCCTGAACATTCATCATAGTTTCTTGCCGGCCTTTGTCGGGGCAAAGCCTTACCATCAAGCGCACGAGCGTGGAGTGAAAATTA
>JBIKYV010000237.1:0-4051 GCA_044355075.1 Prosthecobacter sp. | reverse complement strand
TAGTATCACCACTATTCTCATGCATCTCTGCCAATACCGAGCCGTAGTCAGCCGGGTCACAGATGACTGTCACCCAGCGATGATTTTTGGCAGCGCTGCGAAGCATGGACGGACCGCCGATATCGATGTTTTCGATGGCTTCTTCGAGCGTGACTCCTTTTTTAGCTACCGTCTGCTCAAAGGGATACAGATTGACGATGACGAGATCAATCACCGGAATGCTGTGTTTAGCCGCATTGCGCTTATCCTCATCATGGTCACGACGCTGAAGCAAGCCGCCATGCACCTTGGGATGTAGCGTTTTCACACGACCATCAAACATCTCAGGAAAACCTGTATACTCAGAGACATCAATGACTCTCAGGCCCGCCTCTTTGAGATGCTTGGCAGTGCCACCGGTCGACAGAAGCTCGACACCAAGTTCAGAGAGTCCTTTGGCAAAATCGAGCAGGCCGGTTTTGTCAGAGACAGAGAGAAGAGCGCGGGCGATGGGCATGTGAGGGAGAATTCGGGAGTTAAGAGTAATGAAGCGAATGTGCGAACGGGCAAGAGCCTGTTATGGAACCTGCTTGGTGGATTTGGCAGGCTTCGCAGGAGCGGGTTTCGGCTCCACGTAAGGAGGATTGGTGTAGGCTCCTGGGGCAACCGCTTGTAGATTGGCAGGAACATCAGCCTGTACCTGTCCCAAAGACCAGCGTATGCCCCCCACGAGAATAGCCTGAAAGGTCGGGTGAGTCCAAATATCTTCCCGATGGCCCATCGCGGTGTACCAAACGCGCCCTTTGCCTTCTTTCCGCGCCCAGGTGCTGGGAAATGGTGGGCGATTGTATTCTTCCCCCTTCATCGCGGGGGCATCCATCACACTCAGCACATGAATATCTGAGGTAAAGTCCTTCAAAGAATACCATTCTTCATGAAGCGAATATTCAGCAGGCACGTTCTCGAAGCCTGGGAATTTGGCATTGGTAATGGTATTTTTCGCAATCTGTTGAGCTCCGTGCTTGATGAATTCGCCCCCCAAAAAACGCACATAAGGGTCAGCTTCATCTCCATGATTCTGAAAGCGGTCGGGCCCCTTCTTGGATTCATTATTGGTGTGAAAGGTGTCGCTCGCGGAATGCGTGCCGATGAACCCCTTCCCTGCCTTGACAAAATCAAACAGAGCTTGCTTGCCCTCAGGCGTCATAGGCGGCTGCTTGTCGGTGCCTGATTCAAGAAGGTTTCCCGTCGTATAGAAAAACACAGCATCAAACTGCGCTAGATAGGCAGGATTGAACTTGGAGCCATCTTTGGAAAACTCAAAATCCCATCCATGCTGATGACCTAACTCCTGAAGCACTTTTTCGGCATGGCTAGGCTGGCCATTTTTCCAAGAAATCACGCTGTGCTCGAAGCCGCTTGATTTGCTAAAAAAGAGAATGCGCGGCTTTTTCGCGTCAGGCACTGCCCAAACCAGGCCGAGGACGAAAAGAAGACAGGTGAACGGAGCGAAGAACTTCATGATTGTGGAGGCCGAGTGGTGAGCACCAACTAAGCTCGCAATCAATGGCGAACTGACATTCTAGGCTACTGTTCAGTAAATCATGGCATCGGCAGGCGCGGCTGTTTCTTCGATAGAAGTCGCCTCTATGACAGGCACGGTTTGATCTCCTTCTTTTTTGTAGGTCATTTTACCCACAACCTTAACCCAGCTCATCTCCTTAAACTCAGGGGCTTTTTTCCCGAAATCCACAGGGATAGAGTAAGGCCTAGCATCCGCTGCACAGCACTGAACCATAAGACGAAACACACGAAGACGATGGCCATTTTCGTTATTGACCTTTTCGGGCAAGACCTGCGCTACGGTCTCAATGCCCTGCCCTTGAATGACATTTTGCACCTCCAAATCCCCGGCTGTGTAATAAATCTCAGGCACTTCTAAGATGAAGTTCCCCTCTTTGCTTTGCGGAACCTGCTTTTTTAAGTCCTCCAGCGTGAAGCTTCCGAAGCTTTGCGCCTTGTCGGGAGGCGGCGGAGATGCTTTCGCGACATTTTCCGCCTTCTTGTATTGATCAGGCGGCGGCAACGGCATGGTGGGTAAAGGCGTCGGAGCAGGAGCTGTGCGCGTCGCGGCTGGCTTATCCGTCCGTAGAGCAAACTTGTCTGCGTTGGTCTGATCCGAGTAGTTCGGATTGTAGAGGCCTTTATTCATCACCGCATTCGCGCTGTAACGATCAGGCGTCTGAAAGGCAGCCCAGGAAAGTGGAGCGATAAGGACCAAGATGGCTCCGAGCCGGCCTAGCCAACCGCTTTCCTCCAAAATGCCGTGGCCGTGATGCTCATGGCCGTGATGCTCATGGTTGTGATGAGCATGTTGCGCATGAGAATGATCATGATCACAGTTAGAATGGTCGTGATCATGTCCGCAGCCCCCGTGGTGGTGATGCGCTTCATGATGATGCTCATGGTTACATGGTCCTGATGCTAACTTTTTCTCACCCACATCATGATCATGATCACAACCGTGGGATGAGCAGCCGCCATCGTCAGCCTGAGTGGTGAACAAGTTAAACAAGGCAACGATAGCCATGCCAATGCCCGCCACGAGAACCATATCCCGGAAAATTCCATCTGGAGGCAGGTATGCCGCCACGCGACCACTGACATGGAAGTAAAGCAAGACAGCACTCCACAGAAGCATGATAAGAATGCCGATGAAATGAATGGTGGTGCGGATGCCAGTCATAAAGTGAGGATGGGAAAAAAGTTAAATCACGAAAACCAACAAGCCGCCTTCATTTCACAGCTAGTTTTTGGATCATCATCATCCAGGGCTCCGAAAGCACAGCGATCAGAATGAACAATCCTATCAGCAAGGCCATCACGACACGACCTCTGAAAACACCTGAATAAAGAAACAGCAGTTTGATGTCCATCATCGGACCAAAGACAAGAAAAGCTAACTTTGCCGCCATGGAGAACACCGCCATCGGGGCAGCAATAAAGGCGTCTGATGTGCTACACAGGGAAAGCACAACAGCCAACCCCATGATGGAGGGTAGCGCCAACCACTCATTACTCGCGACTGTGTTCAGGATGGATTGATCGACCTGAGTGTTAAACAAAGCTGTGATGATAACCCCGATCGTGAAATACATAGAGGTATCCAGAAAGTCACCCATCGCGGCGCGCATAGCATGCACCAACTTGGCGTTAAAGCTCACATGGGTGACAATACCCTGACCGGTAACCGAGGCTCCTTCAACGACGACTCTGGCCAGTTTTTCCTTCAGGATCTGCTCTGGACGAAAGCGAAGAACGACCAGCCCCACAATGACCGCGACGGCATACCCCAAAGACAGACGGGATAGTGTCATCGTCGCATTCCCAAGTGTATCCCAGCCACTGACCTGTTGAAACTCTTTGAACGCGGTTAGTGTGCTAAGCGCAACAATTGGATTCATGATCGGAGCCGCCAACATGTAAGTCACGGCACAGGAAACGGGCAGGCCTTTTTGAACCAGCCTCTTGATGACAGGCACAACAGCACACTCACACACCGGGAAAATCAGCCCTAGCACCCCAGCAACGAAGGTAGAAAGCACACCATTCCTCGGCAGCACTTTATCCAAAAACCTTGAATCCAAGAAGGCTGCGATCAATCCCGAGAGAACCGTGCCTACGAGAATGTAGGGAGCTCCTTCAAAGACGATACTGAGGAAGGCCATCAGGACATCGCCAAGGCGGCTGGGCTCGGGAAGGGCTGCGAGGATAAACATAATCTACCTTCCCATAAACGTCTCCAAAGGCCCGCTTCAAGCGGGAAAGCCTTACTTAATGAACAGAAAAAGGCCGGGACGTTGCCGCCCCGGCCTATCACTAGAGGGTGAATTACAAGCGATTAGTGCTCGTAACCGGTTTCGCCGTGTTCAGCAAGGTCAAGGCCGACGGCCTCCACTTCCTCACTTGGGCGCAAGCCAACGATGACCTTCACGATGATCGTGATGACGACTGTCGCGACCACACTCCACACAATCGTTAGCACCACTGCTTTCAGTTGGTTCATCAGCAG
>JBIKYV010000267.1:0-3073 GCA_044355075.1 Prosthecobacter sp. | reverse complement strand
GCCGCTGTCGGTGCGTCGTCGGTTTGAGGCTGGGGAGGGTCTTTTGAAGCTTGGGGTGCATGCGCTGGGGCGGGCCTTGATTTTGGTGCTTCTGGCCGTGCTGCTAACCACGAAGGGGGGGGATACGATGACGCGCTGGGAGTTTCCTAATGTGCTGGCGCAGATTGGCCTGGGCTATGTATTCTTGGTTCTGATCGCAGGTCTTGGCTGGGAATACTGCCTAGCGGCTATTCTAGTGATTCTGTTCGGCTACTGGTTTTGGTTTTTCCAGCATCCGCTGCCCACAGCGGAGCAGTTGGCGGCACTTCAGGTCGCTAAACCTCCGGCGGAAGGGCTGATGCAGGGTTTCTTTGCCCATTGGAACATTCACACGAATGCAGCGGCTGAGTTTGATCGCTGGTTTTTGAATCGTTGTCTCCGAGCCGAGCCTTTTGTCTTCAATGCGGGAGGGTATCAGACGCTGAATTTTATTCCATCCTTGGCCACGATGCTGGCCGGGGCGATTACGGGGAGTTTTTTGCTGACCAGCCCACGGACTCCGAGTGAAAAGTGTGCGCGTCTTTGGATCTTTGGCATCGTTTGCTTGCTAATTGGTACCGTTTTAGGCGTTGTCGCCTGCCCGATAGTGAAGCGCATCTGGACGCCTTCGTGGGTGGTTTTTAGCACGGGTTGGGTGCTGCTGATGCTGGGCTTTTTCTACACGGTGGTCGAGGTGTTGGGGGCCAGACGCATCGTTTTCCCCCTGGTCGTGGTCGGCATGAATAGCATTTTCATTTACGTGATGCACAGCCTGTCCGCTGGCTGGATTCGAGATCAGTTAGCGAAGCATGGCATGGCCGCGCTTTTTGCCACGCCTTGGGGGCCGGTGATTGAGCGCTGCGGGGTTCTGGCCGTGTTGTGGTTACTTTGCTATTGGCTGTATCGCCAACGTGCGTTTTTGCGGCTGTAAAAGCCTGATAGCGCCAGTCTCACGCCTGCGCTCCTTTCGAGAGATCGTCAACGAGCCCGCCTAGGAAAGGGGTTCGGTGTCGTAAACGATGACCTTGTCAAACATCGGCTTACAGGCATCGACAAAGCGCTTGTGGTCAGGACAATCGGTCTGGTAAAAGTCGTGGTCCTGCATGGTTTTGAAGTGCAGGCTGAGGCTGTAATCGAAACTGTGATCCGTGACAGGCCGCGCCGTCGTCGCCGCGGGTTTGCCGTAGGAGCCGCTGGCTAAGTAGCTGATTTTGGGCACGCGGCTTAGCTCTGCCTGAAAATGAGCGCGCTGTTCGGGGGTGAGATCTTTTTTTAGCCAAAAATAGACATTGTGATGCATAGGACGCGCAGTCTGAAGGGCTGATGAAGCTGCGCAATGAGTTATCTAGCCTGATGGTGTAAGTCCCGAGGCTTCAGCGTGCATCGGTGAGATGAAAAACATTCTCAGCCCACCGTGTGCCGCAGGAGGAGATGAAAAAGCCAGCGACTAACCAGGGGTGAAGCAAGGCATGCGCAAACATCGGTGACATCCAGCGCATGAGTTTTTCCAATCCAACCAAGCGGAGCAATAGCCGCTGAATGGCTGCTTTCATCAAGATACCAAGGCCAACCCAATAGCGAAAGTCCACCGAACCCTGCGGTGATGAGCAGCCAAGAGAACTCCATGCTTTGCCAGGGGAAAACGGCCAGCTTTTCCCAGCGAACTCGGTTTACCACCCAGGCCAAAACAGGGTGAGCCTAAGCAGCAAACGCATGAAGGTGAAAGTGTGGCGCTTCAGGGTGCTGTTCTGGCTTTGTGATGCTAGCGCAGCGTTCGTGGTACAAAGACCCAGGCCATGCCAGCTGCCTGGGCGGCGTCGATGCCTGATTGGCCATCTTCCACGACTAGACAGGCCTCTGGCGGCACCCCCATGCGTTCTGCTGCTAGGAGAAACATGTCCGGGGCTGGCTTGCCACGAGCGACAAGGCGTGGTGTGATGATGATATCGTCAAATAGGTGCAGCAACTGATTGGCCGAAAGGCAACCGCGAACGATATGCTCCTCACTGCCCGAGGCCACGCTCATGGGCATTTTGCCATGCATGGAGCGGGCAAAATCGGCCACGGGTTGCACCTCAGCGACTTGAGGGATGAGTTTTTCGAATAGCTCCGCTTTGTATTCAGCGACCGCATCGGGATTGATCAAGGTCTCGTGCTGGAGATTCAGCTCTTTCACCACATCTTGCTCACGAACGCCCGCTTTGGAGTAAAAGTATTCTTCAGTGAACTCAAAGGGAGCTTGGTGGTGATTTAGCGAGGCCACCCATGCTTGGTAATGCAGGGGCATAGAGTCCACGAGCGTGCCATCGCAGTCGAAGATAATGGCCTGAAAGGGGATGTTGGGAATGGGCAGCATAGGGAAGGGGATGTCCAGAGGGGGCCGGCGTTTTCCAAGGCGCAGTCCGCACAAGGCTGCAAGAAAAGCTTGAAATTGTAATAGGCTGCCGCCCACTGAAAACGCTACAAGCCGCGCGCTTCCCTCCCGTAAGCTTATGAAAAATCTCCCGACCGTGTTTCAAAGGAATGTGATGTGGACTGCTCTCACGGCTTTTTCTTTCACCGTGATTGGTGCCCTTGCTGTTGCGCTCATTTATTTAGGCACACAGGTCCTTGGCTTTCTCCAGCCCATCTTGGTGCCGTTCGCGGTGGCAGGTGTCCTGGCCTACCTGCTAGAGCCGGGTGTGGTTTGGCTTGAGCGGCGTGGGTTGAGCCGACAACCCGCGGTGATGTTGGTCTTTGCGATTTTTTCCTTAGCTCTCGGTGGGCTCGGTTGGTGGATCGTGCCGAAGCTCGGGGATCAGACTGCGAATCTCGCCAAGCGTGTGCCGGGCTATACCGCCAAGGCCCGTACGGCAGTGCTGGAGTTCAATGCCCGCATCGAACGTGAGTATGGCATCGCGCTTTTGCCTCACCTACCTGTTGAATCGGCCAGCCCCGCTCCGCCTGCTGCAAAAACACTGCCTGTGCCGAATGTAGCACCAGCTCCAGCTCCAGCGCCTACCAGTGCATCTGCCTTGATCAGCTCTGCTCCCTCAGCGATGGTGAATTCGGCAGA
>JBIKYV010000094.1:0-14399 GCA_044355075.1 Prosthecobacter sp. | reverse complement strand
GCGCGGTTTTCATCCAGCTCCTTGTGGGTGAAGAGCGGGTATTCTTGGATGCTTTGCTCCATCCGCTGGGCCGTCATGACGTTGACGGAGTTGTGCAACATACCGGAGGTGATTTCTCCTGTGATTTCAGTCATGAAAACGGGAGTATGCGGTTGTTTGCGCATGAGCACAGGTAATGAGCCGATGTGGTCATGATGGGCGTGCGTGATAATAATCCCGTCGGCACTATCGTGGGGCAGGGGGCCGAAGTCAG
This sequence comes from Prosthecobacter sp., assembly GCA_044355075.1. Classification (GTDB taxonomy): domain Bacteria; phylum Verrucomicrobiota; class Verrucomicrobiia; order Verrucomicrobiales; family Verrucomicrobiaceae; genus Prosthecobacter. Next base: position 14,146 of record JBIKYV010000094.1, on the reverse strand, counting down.
GCAGGGCATCAAAGCCGACACCCTTTGGGTGCATGCCAGCATCCAGTACAACACGATGATCCCCACATTCAAGCAGGTAAGAATTCGCGCCAATTTCTCGGCGACGGGTGAGATTACGAAAACGCATGGGCTAGTGGGAGGCTCCGGGGAAAGAAGCTTGCGAGACTAGGCCGCGTTTGCCACGTAGCAAGAAGGGTTTCCAACCATCAGGGGCGTGCCTCCGCCAAGCCACGACCGATGCCGCGATACTGGAAGCCAAAATCAGCCGCTGCAACAGGGTCGATGAGGTTGCGTCCATCAAAAATCATGGGCGCGCGCATGGTATCGCGCAGCTCCGAAAGATCGACAGAAGCGAATTCGGGCCACTCAGTTGCGATGATCAGTGCCTCTGCTCCTGCCGCAGCTTCCAGGGGGCTATTGGCAAATTGGATTTTAGAAGCCATGGGCAACTCCTTGGCCTTATCCATGGCCTTCGGATCATAAACGGTCACAATAGCTCCCTCCGCGGCTAGTTTTTCGACAAGATGTATAGCCACGGACGAGCGCACATCGTCGGTATTCGGCTTGAAGGCGAGGCCCCAGACCGTGAGTTTTTTATCTTTGAGCACCCAGAGTGCTTCGCGGATGCCATCAATGAAACGATCCAACTGACGCTGATTAATGCGCTGAACTTCCTTTAGCAGGGTGAAGGGCGTGCCAAGCTGCTCAGCAATGGCGATGAAAGCGGCAATGTCTTTTGGGAAGCAGGAGCCACCATAGCCGAGCCCTGCATTCAAGAAGTCTCGCCCGATGCGCTTGTCGGCCCCAATGCCTTCAGCGACTTTCAGAACATCAGCACCGCTTGCTTCGCAAATCTCAGAAAGTGCATTCGCGTAGCTGATCTTCAACGCCAGGAAGCTATTGGCTGCATGTTTGATGAGCTCCGCGCTGTTGATGTCAGTGACAAGCACGGGGGCGGCGAAAGGCTCATAGACCTTTTGCATGAGGGCGATGGAGCGATCTGTATTACCGCCGATGACGATGCGGTCCGGCTTCATCAGGTCCGCGACCGCACTGCCTTCGCGTAAAAACTCAGGATTGCTGACAACATCGAATTCAACGCCTGGCTTGGCGTAGCGGCGGATGGTCTGAGCCACACGCTCTCCGGTTTTAACGGGCACGGTGCTTTTGTCTACGATCACGCGATAACTGTCTAGGTATTGAGCGATCTCCCTCGCCACTTTCTCCATAAAGGTCAAATCCACGCTGCCATCTGGCTGCGGAGGTGTAGGCACAGCGATAAAGAGCACCTCGCCATGATCCACGCCTTCCTCTGTGCTGGTCGTAAAGCGCAGGCGTCGTGCTGCGACATTCTTTTTCACCAGTGCCTCCAGGCCTGGCTCATAGATCGGAATCTGACCGGCCAGTAGTGTTTCCACCTTACGCGGATCATTATCTACGCAGCAAACGTGGTGGCCGACTTCGGCGAAACAGGCACCCGTGGTGAGTCCGACATAACCAGAACCGATGATGGTAAGCTTCATGCTAAAAGAATAAATTTGGGGGTGCGGACTGAAAGCAGACTCATGCTAACGTGAAAATGATATATTCGACAAAAAGCAATTTCCCCAAATATCCCAGTTTGGGTTCATCGAGACAATCGCCGCGCGACTTCAATGGTATGGGTCGCTTGATGCCTTTCTGCACACAGCACCCGCGCCTCAATGACACCGACACGCTGCAGTGACTCCTGCATGCGGCGGATAGCACGCTCGGGAGCATTGCAATCATCGCTAAGGTGCCCTAAAATGACATGGTGAAGATCAGGATGGGCGATGCATTCCAGCAGCTCAGCTGCTTGATCGTTGGAAAGGTGCCCATGCCGGGAGCTGATGCGTTGCTTGGTGGACCAGGGGCGTTTGGTATCGGCATCGAGCAGCTCACTGTCGTAATTCGCCTCAATGAACAAGCTGTGACTTGTCCGCAGGCGATCTTTTATCAGATTGGTCACGTAGCCCACATCACTCAGCACGCCGAGGCGCGATTCGGAATCTGCCACGATAAAACCGACGGGATCAACGGCATCATGTGGTACGGGGAAGCACTCCACGTGCAAATCTTGCAGATCAAAGGCACTGCCCGTCGTCATCATCTTCCAGGTCGTGCGGCCACGCAGTTTTAGGTTAGAAAGGATGGCCTCTTGGGTCAAGGCGGTGGCGTAGAGACAGAGGTCGCGTTTGCCAGTGAGCACTTCCAGTCCGCCGGTGTGATCTTGGTGTTCGTGTGTGAGCAGAATGCCATCAATCTGCGCCAGGGAAAACCCAGCAGCCTCCAGACGCAGCAAGGTTTGCTTGGCACTCAGCCCAGCATCAATCAAAAGTGTGGTGTGATCAGTGGAGACCACCGCGCAATTGCCTGAACTGCCACTGCCTAGTACTGTAAGACGAACCATAAAATCGGTCTGTCTAGTGGGGCGCAGTCATCGTGAAATCAAGCCGCGAATTCTCCTGGAGCGATCGCTTGCTCCACCTAATCAGCGCATATTCAGCCGACGAAGGGCAGGAATATCACCATATTTTACAGCTCCTGGGACAAAGTTCACATTCCAGGAATCTTTCAGGCTGGCAAAGGTGAAATCGCCAGGATCGGCATCCACCGCAGTCACCGCATCACCGAGCATAGCGCCTGCGACGAGGGCGATGGCTTGCGCTCCATCGGTGGCTCTGATTTCGATGACCTTCGTTGGCCATTTTTCCTGAGTCTTCATCATGGCAATGAGGGTGAAGACGTCATGCACACGGCGAATCAAGAGCGGCGGATTATAGCCAAAGGTGTAGCCACTGAATTCGCGAAAGTCGTCCGGCTTGGCTTTCAGATTATCACCGGCTTTCGGCTGGTGGATCGTGCTCTCTAGGTAGAGTTGGGGACAGACAATCGCGACTCCTTCTTCCAGTAGCTTTTTCACCTCAGGTATGGGCGATTCATCCTGCAAGCTGGTCATGCCTTTTAGGGTGAGCCAGAGTACGGCTTTACCGTTCCAGGCTTTGGGGAACAAGAAGTGGGCTGGCACATCCTCGCTATAGGTGAGATTACGCGTGATGCCTTGAATGTGCAGATAGCTGCCATGATCCACCTTGGCCCCGACGTGATAGCTCACTTCGCAGGCTACTTTGCGCCCGACGATAGTTTCCCAGGCTTTGCGGATCAGGCTGTCTGCCGTGTTGGTCAGTGCTTGCCAGCGCGTATCTTGCTCCGTGAACCAGGCACAGAGGGCTTTTTCGTGCGCTTCGCCGATTTGACCACCCGAAGGTTTCGCGTGTTTTCCCGTCCAAACAGTTAGCTCGTCTTGGGTAGCAAAGGGGAAGGCTTTTTCGATGATTGGACCCTTATGGCCGAGCTGCAGGTGTTTATTAAAAAAGGCATACATGGCCAAACGCGAAGGCAAATTGTAATTATGAGGGAACTGAGTCGCGATGTGTGCGGTGACCTTGTCTTCGGCTCCAAGCATGGCGTAGAGGTTCTTCAAGTCAGGCAGTCCTTTCGTTGCGAGTTCCTTGGTCCAGTCATCTGCAGCCGTCATTCCCAACGGGCGTGGTGCCGTGAGCGCAGCGATGTCCACATTACCCTGGCCGACACGCAAGTAGTGTGTATTTTCACAAGTGCAGCCGCCCTGCATGGCTGTAGAAACCATGACGCAGGGGAAGGCTGCCGTAATGCGGGAATCAATGCCTGTGAGCATCATCGTCTGGGTGCCGCCTCCACTCGCGCCCGTGCAGCCGATGCGATTTGCATCTATACCTGGCAGACTGAGGAGAAAGTCTAGTGCGCGCACCCCATTCCAGGTCTGGAGCCCAAAGTAAGTCTGAAGACGCAAGTCTGCTTGCGGAGAAAGAAAACCTGCCTGTCGCGCACCGTGTCGATGCTCCGTGAACTGCACAGAATCAGCATACCCCAACATGTCATAGAGGAACACAGCACAACCCATGCGAGCGAGCTGCACACAGCGTGCCTGTAAAGGCGAACGCGCCGCGCATTCCAGCGTTTCTGCACCAGTTTCGATCTGTTTCTTCGTCTCAGCAGTCCCTGCGCCTAGATCCATAAAACGCCCGTTGGGCCAATGACCGTGAGGGCAAAGAACGCCAGGCATGGGTGATTTTGGCAGAGGCTTCGGGAGGTAAAGATTTCCAGTAACAAAGTGCCCCGGTACACTTTGGAAAAAGACACGGTCGATGGTGTAATCGTCCCGCTCCACACGCCCATGAATCACTGGCTGAAGTGGAGTCTTTTCAGGAAATGGATAAAGACCTGAACCAACCAAAACCTTGCGCTCAATCTCTTGGCGTCGTGCAGCCCAGGCCTCAGCTGAGGCTACCGGAGTAAACGGAAAATAGCCATTGAGGTCACGCATTTCCCGCTGAGCACGGGCAGCCGTCAGTAAGGAAAAAAGGCCAATAGTAATAGCCAGTAAAGTCTTGGATTTCATGCAGGAGAAAAAGGGTAGAGCTAGATCGCTACCGGAGGTGCAAAACTTCCATCCCAGCACTTAGCTTTCGGAAACACTGAAAAATTCTTGAATTACAGCAAACTAAACCCACGGCCTCAAAGGCGGCCTTAACCAGAGCTTAACATAAGACAAGCAGACAAGAAACAGAACGGGCGCAAATTAGGACTCGTCAGGCTCGGGAGTTTATTGAATCCTTGAGTCATTTTCTGATACCCTACTCATTCTAATGATTCTCTCTCGTTCACGATTTCCCTCAGCACGGCTCGGCCTTTTGAACTGTGCCACAGGTGAACGAATCCTAGTCTCGACGACACCTTTCGTCATTGGCAGCAATGCTGCAGCCGATTTTTGTCTACCACAGGCCGATTGTCCATCTGTCGTGGCCACCGTTCATCAGCGTGGCGAGGCTTTTGAGGTCAACCTGCACCCTGATGCGGCGATAAACTCTCTCGTCGATGGTGCGCCAGGTACTCAGCTTTTGCTGAACCCTGAAGAAGAGCACACCGTGCTCGCTGGCGGAGCCGCATTGGCGTTTCGCTCAGTCTTAAATGCTGATGATTGGGATACTTTTGGCCCATCACTTTCCTGGCATCTCTACGATGCGACAGCTCGCCAGTGGTATGGCCCCTTTGACCACGAACAGATGGGAGAGCATGTGCGTCGCCAATCGGCCGAGCAGGCTGAGGATAACATCATCATGCCAGCTGGACTGAGAGACGTGGGATTCTTTGTCAAAGATGTGCGTCACATCTTCCCAGAGCGGGCATCTCCTACGCCGGTGGAAGGTTTGATTCATGCCGTGCATACCGAACCCGTGAACGCGGAGTATGGCGAATTCACCTGCCCGACATGCTGGTTCAAGTTCGACCGAGGAGATGCTATGAACATCGCTGTGCACGCGAGTCTGCGCGGCGACCCTCTGCTTGGTGAAGATGCGATGCAGCGCTTTCACTCGACGCGCTTCAATGATCGTGGTCAAGCGCTGGACGCGCTTGGCCTCGCCGCACCTGATCTGGCCTGCCCACACTGTCGACGAAAGCTGCCTCCCGGCTTCATGGACACCCCACATCACATCTTTTCCATCGTGGGTGCACCTTCCTCAGGCAAAAGCTACTACCTCAGCGTGCTTACTCGCACTTTACAGACGAGTCTTTATCAAAACTTTGACGTCACCTTCCGCGATGCTGACCCTTCGGAGAACGTGATCCTCACACAGATGCGCACGCAGCTCTTTTCTGCATCGACGCCTGAAGATGCCTTCCTCGCCAAAACGGAGCTAGAAGGCATGCTTTATGAAACGCTGCCACGTCAGGGGAGAAAGGTGCGTTTGCCTAAGCCTTTTGTCTTCAAACTTACCCGAAGTCACGCGCACGACACGGACTTCGCACTCGTCTTTTATGACAATGCAGGCGAGCACTTCGAACCGACACGCAATAGCGCTGACTCGCCTGGTGCGCAGCACATCGCGGTGGCTTCTGGCATCTTTTTCCTTTTCGATCCACTGCATAATACCGAATTCCGTGCACGGCTGCGTGGCATCCGTGATCCCCAGATTCAGAGCCGACGGCTCGATCAGCAGGATGTTATTCTGGCAGAGACCGAAGTTCGCATCAAAAACGTGCTGGGGCTCGACTCACGTCAGACCATTGACACGCCCTTTGCTGTCATGGTTGGCAAAAGTGACACCTGGGAGCATCTGCTGCCCGGTGGCCCTTTAGTTGCAAGTTTGGAAAAAGGATCGCTCTTGCTCGAAAATGTACGCCAGAACTCTGAGCGGATTCGTGAGTTACTCTTGGAACTCTGTCCCGCCATTGTCGCAAACGCAGAAGCCATTTCTTCCAACGTCTGCTACTTCGCCATCAGTCCGCTTGGCTGCTCGCCTGTGCAATTCACCGATAGTGAAGGACATGTTCGCATCGGTCCTGATCCGCAAAGCATGCAGCCTAAGCAGGTGGAAGTGCCATCGCTTTGGGTGCTGTCGCAGCTCGCTCCTGAAGTCGTAAAAGCGAAAGAATGACGAAGGCGTGCCTCTATCCGGTCCTCCTATGGCCTCGCAGCTTATCTACACCTCTGCCCCCCGCTTACTGGAAGCGGGACGCACTGGCTTTGGCACAGTGGCCAGGCATCGTGCGGTGAGTGGGCTGCTCGTGGCTGCCGTGGAGCGTGTCTCGCAGTTTGGTCGTGCACCGGGACAAAATCCGCGCCGCGTCGTGCTCAGCCACCGCATCATTCATGCAGGAACTGGAAGTTATCATGTCTTCAGTTGCATCCGCGATGCTGGCTCAGACTACACCGGACGCACCAATCACCTCGCGCATCATCTGATTGCCGAAGCGCATGAAGCGCGTGCTGCTGCCGAAGCCGGACTCACTCCAACGGATATCTTGCAGCAGATGGATTGGCGCAGGGCTTGGGCAGAATCTCCACGGTTCTTCGAGCCCGATGAAGAAATCTCGCTGAGTCGGTTTCGTCCAAAATGGTCCATTGGAGCTTGGCAAAAGATCACCGGGAATCCAGCTCACCCCCACTTGGCCTCACAGTCACAGAGATGCTTGCTGATTATGCCTAGCGAGGAAGAGGCGCTTGCGCTTTTCAGCGAGTCCCTCAGCGGCCTCGCTAACCTGTCAGCATGGCTGGTCACCTTCAGCACGCATGTCGAACCTGGAGATGATCTGACTGATCTTCGCTGGGTCGCCCTAGCGGCGGACTCGCCCTGGCGCTCGCAGGTCGAGTCTTCCTCTCGCACCACTTTTGACCTCACTGATCCTGCTAAATTACCTACACCACGACTGCCTGAGATCAAAGCCAGCCCCAATGCGGTGATCCCTGTTACATCGTGGCCTGACATTCCTACCAAGAATCTGCATGAAAAACGTGCAGACGTGCCGGTACCTCCACTTTTCCATGAATCCAAGGCGCTCAAAATGAGTTCGCCCTCGCCTTATATTGTCGCCGCTGCTCTCATCGCGCTGATGGGCATTAGCTCATTCTTTATCTTGCCGCGATTACCCTTGTGGTTTGCGTCACAAGCCACAAAGGCAGAGACAGCTATCAGTCTAGCCCAAACCATTGATGCTGTTTGGCAAAAACATCGCCTGCATCTTCCAGAAACGAAGAGCTGGTTAAAGGCAGAAGCAGACCCAGCGCTGGTCGATGCTCATCAGGAAACCTTGAATCAGATCTTGGCTGCGATTCGGGACCCCTTGCGCCCCGCCGAAATTACTCTGCCAACACGTGCACAGAATGACTTCATCGATCTCATCACTAGCTTTCGTGCTTGGCAAAAAGCTGTGCAGCAGGGGGTGAATGACCCGCAATGGACAAGGGAAGATCCTCAGGAATTGCAGGCAGCAGCAAGGGCCACTATTAGACGCATAAACGAAGTCTGGGGAAAGGTGAACTTCGCTATCAGAGGAATAACCAAGATGCCTGACATTGTCGCCACTGAGATTCACTCAAAAGTGCTCAATCATCTTACTGGAAGTTACGCTCCAAGCCAGGGCACACCCAACCAATGGCAAGAACTCTTAGAACTCACAAACCCGCCAGGTAATCCTTCCGTCAGATGGATTCATGCTTGGCAAAGGATAGCCCAACCGGCAAGCCTACGCACCTCTATCCATCACGAGGATCTTCAAGAAGTCGCCAACCTCGCTGAAACACCAGCCTGGCTGCGTCAGAAGATTCAGAAGCAAGTCCAAGCCCTCCCCGCAGAAAGATTGTCCACACCTGCTGACCAGATCAACCGAATGCTGCCTGAGCCACCGATAGCCGAACCGACCTTCTCTGCCGATAGTCCCAGCTCACCTCATCTACGGTTTATCGCTATCGAAAGCTCACAGACGCCTCTTGCACAAGCCATCGAGCAACTTTCTACACTTCCCATCGAACCCGATATGCGAGTTTTCATCGGAACTGTAGAGCAGAACGAATCCTCTCTCACTCGACTCCGCCAACTCGGAGCGGCAGGCGTTTATCGCCGCAGTTTTAATGATCCGCTCACTCTTGAATTTCATCAGCGGCGCTTGATCAAAATTCCTGATCCTAAAGCACCGACCCGCATCCTTGCGCGTCCTAACAAAGGTTCGCATGCGCTTTTCGAGATTATCATTCTACCCAAAACGACAGTCCCTATAGATGCATGGCCACGCACAATGGCATTTACCTTTCAAACTGAGCTGCATGGTCGCCAAACGCTGCTTGACCTAAAGGCATCCGCTTGGCTGAGCACACTTATTGTCTCGGGTAACCCTTCTTTTCATCTACAGGATGTGAATGACCCCTCCAGACGCTATCGCCTGCACGTCGAAGGGAGTCGCTATCAAATCGAAGCCGATTTATCGATCACCTCCGATAGTAGATCAAAAGTGAAATTGAGTTTCATCGATCAGGAGCTAGAAACCCTTCGTCAGGGCATTCGCATCGACGAGCAGCGGCTTAGAAGTCTAGAAACGAGCAATTTGGCTCGTGCCCAAAAAGAAGAGCAAGCGCAGCGACTCGATGACTCTCTAGCCATGCGTCAGCAGCGCCTGCTCCAGTTGGAAGAAGATCGAAAAGCTCTGGTTGTCGGCACACCACAATTCCTCGGTCTCCCCAAGGGTTCTTACTCTCTCTTGGCAGGCTTGCGCCGTTTGTGTGAATTGAGTCTTGAGGCATCGCCCTGAGGCCCTATCGCTTGGCTCACCTTTTCTTTAAGTTCCCCAACGATTCTCGTGAAGCTTCCCACCGATACCATCGATCTTATTCGTTCCGCATTGCAAACGGGACTCGTCTCGTTTGCAGTCGAAGAGGCTGCTTCCCACTACGCACGTCTTTCTCAGGACTGCTCAGCACGCCTTGAACGCATCGCGATCATGCTCAACAAAGGGAGTGATTATCAAGCACTACAGGCTGCTGAGGCAGAGCCACCTTTGCTTGATCTGATCGCAGTGCTAAGCTTCGGTGGTGAGAAGGCTTGGCTTGATTTTTGTCAGGCACACCAGCTCGCCATTGCACCAAAGTTAGACGCCAAAACAGTTCAGGCCTTAGATCGAGTCTACGCCCAAGGCATCACGGCAAATCATCCACTCTACAAAGACTTCCGGGCAGCAGTGCTATCTCGTGAAAATGACAAAGCCCTTCGCATCGTGCGCACGATCTTGAAGCTAAATCCGAGCGATGAAAATGCACGCTCCGAGCTTCAGCGACTCGAAAATAAGCACTGCCAGGAACTTCTTCATGACCTGCGTTCAGCATTAAAAACCGACGATGAGGAACGGATCGCTACCTTGGTGGAAAAAATTAAGTGCGATGTATCTACCGACAAATGCGCGACATTAGCTGAGCTGCCTCAAGCTGAGGGAATCCGCCGAGCGCTACGACGACGCCAAGCTGAGATCAAAATCCCTGAGCTAATCGCGGAAGCTGAGAAGCATGCAGCTGACGCTGATTGGGATGCTATATCAAGGATATGTGACGTCATCATTGAACTTCAGAACACGCACGGAATCATTCTCAGTGGCAGTTCGAAGATATCCTTTGAGGTCTTCAATACAGCGAGTCAGCAAAAGCGATCTGCAACAGAGCGTCAGCGTGCTTTTGATCGTGCCCTAAGTGGGTTTCAGGCATTTGCTCAAGAGGCTGAGACGCAATTGCTCACAGGCATGTCTCGAAGCCTTTCCCAAGCTGCTACTCTGGATGAGCACTACATTCGTCGCTGGCGCGAATTGGAGAGTTACGGGTTACCAGTCTCGGAAGAAGTGCTGACCAAGCTTCGCCAATCTGGCCAAAAGATTCGTGCTGCACTTGAGCATGCCCAGCAGGTCCTACGCACACGCATGCTCATGTCCGCGGCTGCTTTGATGATTTTTCTCGGATGCATTAGCATGCTCGCATGGCATGGCTGGCAAGCGCGTGCTTATGCATTGGATCTCTCCAGCTACAAGGCACGCCAACTGGCTGAGCCTGCAGCTAAACTGACAGCCACGCTGCGGGCTGAGTATCCGCTTTTACTACGCTGGCCTTACCTACGCACGAAAGTGGAGGAAACCGAAGCCTGGACAGCGCAGGGGCGCTATCTTTTAATACAGGCTGAAGAGAATCTGGAAGCTTTGGAGGCCAACTTTATTGAACTTAAGCCGAGCGAAGCTCTGAAACGCCTGGAAGACTCCCGCGCACTAGTTTCTCAATTGCCTGTTGATCTTGCTCTCAGAGCTCAGCATCGCATTACGATTCTGAAAACTAAATTAGAGCTTATGTTCGCCACGCTAAGACAGAGCCGAGCGACAGAAGTGCGCCAAAAGCTCGAGAAGATTAGCAAAACGCTGAAGAGCGATCTCAGCTATGAAAAGCCCTCTGCAATCGTCAGCGTAGCTGCTGCAAAGCTTGATCAACAGCTGGCCGAGCTTGAAGCCTTCACCCAACCTGAAACCCCTACATTACAACTTCCAGCTGATCTTGAAACAGAGATTCGGAGTGGGCGTCAACGCGTATTGTCCTTTCAGACAGAACTAAGACATCTGGAAGAAGTTAAGGAAGCAACAGCCAAAGCAGCCACACTTCAAGAGTATCGGAATGTACTCCAGCGATGGCATGATATTCGTTTCATCGAAGCAGCATCTGCGAACGCTGTGTTGTTAGCCTTACCCACTGAAGAACAATTCCTTGCTGATCTGATGACAGGTGGTGATCTTGCCATGTGGAAAGCAAGCCGGGATGACTCGAGTGGCGTGGCCATGCATCCTGATATCACTCAAGATTCGGATTTGAGACGATTACTCGCTTTTCGTGATGACCTTCATCTGAATGGTATTTGGGAGAATGTCATCGTAGATCATTCAACAGGTCGAGCCCAACGTAGTGTGTGGAGCTCAGGCCCACTGATAGAAGCGCGTGTGGGAGACAAGCACCAACGCTGGAGTGGAAAGGTCTTTGATGCCCATCCCGAAGATGCCAGTTCCGCCTTCATTCAAACAGACTTTAAAAAAATCACGATCGGCAATGGCAGTGCACAGGGGCAAAGTGTCATCAGCTCCAAGCCAAGTTACACGGGCGCGCTGATCAAAAAACTCCAACTGGATCGCATGACCGACACGAATGGAGAACGCTTTGAGCGAAGTCTGTTGAGTAGCTTCGATCAACTGATGGCGGATAGTACGGCTCCTTCACTGGCCAAAGCTTATCTGATGCTCGAGTTGGAGCGATTGACTGATGAACGCCCCTTTGCCTGGGGACTTCACCTCTGCCCCAGCCTTCGGGCTGACTTAGCAGAACTGCATCGCATCATCGGTGATTATCCTCTTCGTAGCGAAGATTGGATGCTGCCTAAAATGAAGCGTCAATTCGGAAGTGAGCTTGATCTCTTCTTCACGAATCGCGCAGAGCGAGCCTATGAAAAAGAAGCTCAAGCACGACGCATGCTCATCATGCAGGTCAGTAGTGCCGGTGTGCGGTTTGGCGGCTTTATTGATACCGATCACACTCTGCGTTTGAACAGTGGTGCGCGTGTTGCCAATGAATTCTGGCTACCGATGAAGGCGGGCTCTGTATTGGTTTCAGCAAGCGCCAAGAGTGCCCCCAATTCTGTGCCTGCATTGACGCCAGTGCTTTTCTTACCACTAGATCGTCAAAAAGTTCTGCAAGCTTATCGCGATGGAATCATGGATGGTGCCATAAAAAAAGACGCTCCTTCTGCTACGGAAACCCCATTTCTCCAATGATGAGTGACATCCTTCATCAGCTTCAATGGTGTGGTCGAGCTGTCGGCCCATGGACAATGACACAGATTCGTGAAGCACTTGTGTCGGGAGAAATCCATTCGCTATACCAAATTCACGTTACCGGGCAGTGGCTCGTTCTTCGTGATCATCTCGAAGCTCTTGATGCTAGCGAGCTCGAACGCCGTGCGAATCACCTCGGCGCTCAAGTGCGACAGAAAATTGCCGAACAAGTGGAACCTCTTCAGCTAATTGAGCGCAAGCGTCACGGATTTAGGGGTTCTGTCATCAAGCCAAATGCGTTTACCAAAGCTCCGCCTGTTTTTATCAAAACGAGTTCAGGTGTTCCCTGCATGAACAAGGATGAGCTACCGACACTGTTCTTGGACGCTGCCCCCACTTGCTGGCTAGCCGTGATAGCTTTTGTCGTGAGCTGCGCTAGCTTTGTGCCTTATCTTAATCTCGTGAGCTGGCTGCCATCTATTGTCCTGGGGCATCTTTCGCTGCGTCAGATTCAGCGTCAACCTTACCTCGAAGGTCACGGCCTCGCTATTGGTGCGCTAATCATCGGCTATGCCACCCTCATTCTTGCCATCGTTACAGCTTTATTCTCACCAGATCTTTTTTATCGCATTTTTCCTGTAGGAGATACCTAACTATTATGGAGTCCAACCCTTTCGCTTCATCTCCCATGCTCATGCTGAGCTGGTCACGCCAAGATCCCGAGCATCGCATTGGATTCAAAGGAGGACGCTTTACCTCGCCGAACAAAATGCTTGGTTTTTTAATTGGGCTTGTGCTGACCGTGTTTTTTTATGGAATGGCCTTTAGTAGCCCAGTGCCAGCCTGGTTCCGTGATATGTTTACTTTGCGCGGACCTTGCCCTTATCCGACAATGCTTTTGTTTTTCTGGGCTCTTGCCTTGCTCTATCTTAAATGGCGAAAATTTGGCCTTCAGCAACGAGCAGAAAAGTTACCTATTATGCCACAGCAGTCTGACTTTGAACTCACTCCTGCCACCGCACGTGCTGTGCGTGAACGCATGAGCGCTATTGTTGATGATCCTCATCATTTCATTTTGCTGAACCGTATCGACTTAGCCCTGGCGAATCTACACAACATCGGACACACCGCCGATGTCGCTGCCATTTTGAAGATCCAGGCAGAGAATGATGAGGCTCAGATTGCCTCCAGTTACTCAATGATCCAAGGTTTCCTTTGGGCTATCCCTGTGTTGGGCTTCATTGGAACTGTTCAGGGGCTGAGTCAGGCGATTGGTGCGTTTGCTACCACACTCGCGGCTGGAGCGGACATGGTTGCGCTTAGGGGCTCCCTGCAAAATGTAACGGGTGGTCTTGCTACAGCGTTTGAAACTACACTTGTGGCACTAGTTTGTGCTCTCATTTTGCAACTGCTTGTTAGTTGGCTTCAGAGCCTTGAATCAGAGTTTCTCGATAGATGCAACGACATATGCCACCAAAATGTGGCAGGTAAATTGCGGTTAAACGGCCAGTAATCTCATGCGCTCACGCTTCGGCAGACAGGCGGGTGGAATTAGCTTCTTCGCCTTTCAGGACATCATCACTGGAACCTCTGGTTTCCTAATCGTGCTCGCTCTTTTCCTGGCGCTGAACCTTGAGGAAAAGTTGAGTGAAGCGACTGCACAGCATCCTTATGCTAAGCGAGAGGAAGACCTGAAATCCATGCAGACTCAGATCCTGTTAGTGAAGCAGCAAGTCGCTGATTGGGAGCAGGCCGCTGGATTGGATGATACTACCCTGCGCCGTATGATCGGTCAGCTCAAAACCAGTCTTACCGAAATGGACGCTCGACCATTGCCAGGCATGAATCAAGACGCCGATGCCACAGGTCGTGATGCGACTCTTCGTGCCGAGAAGCGAAAACTTCTCACCCGCCTAGATGAGATCAATGCGTCCATTCATAAGGGTGAGCAGCTTTCTTCGGGGCT
>JBIKYV010000093.1:0-14431 GCA_044355075.1 Prosthecobacter sp. | reverse complement strand
GTCTTATCTTCCTTCAATTCCACAACTAGTAGGAGGGTCAGCGGTGGCTTTATCGGGTGGCTCGGGGTATCGAGTTCTTAATACTAGATTGTTTGGTAATGAGTCCCATCCAAATCAACATCATAAATTACCAGGTTTTACCGAAGTTTTAGAAGAGAATCTTCCGTCCTCTGGTTTGGTGACGAAGGCTCCTGGACTTTGGCTTCGTTGGCAAAAAATTGGTTGGCTCGATCTTATACTGATTTATGCGCTATTTGAGACAGTGCTTTACGTTTGGGCAGAGATCATGAAAAACTTCATCTCCTTTTAAAAGTTATGGCTACTCTTCCTGAATTGATTCGTGATATTTCCAAGACGGGTCGTAGTCACTCGCAGTTAGCTAATCATTATATTGTCGAAAAGAAATTAGCGGACCAACTGCGGATCAGCACCAGAGCTCAACGTCTGACTTTATTTCCTCAACTGTATGGCGAATTGTTTCACCGAGTGCCAGATCACCCGCGTCTGACCCGGCGTATTAGTGATGAAGAAAGCGTTAGAACTGTCGCTGCTCGCAAGTTGATTTTGCAGGGCAAGCTTAAGTCAGATACTATCTTCATGGAGATTGCCCCGGGGGATTGCAAACTGGCCTGCGAAGTCGCCAAGGATGTTAAAAAGGTCTATGCAGCAGATATTTCAGATCAACGAGAGCCTGGTATGCTGGTGCAAGATAACTTTGAAATGGTTGTCTTTGATGGGTTGCATCTCGATCTAGAGCCCCAGAGTGTGGATGTTGCGTTTAGTTACCAATTTCTAGAGCACCTCCATCCAGATGACGTGGATCCCCATTTCGAATTAGTCGCGAACGCACTCAAACCGGGTGGGGTTTACATTTTAGACACACCTCATGCGTTCTCTGGACCGCATGACATCTCAAGATACTTTTCAGAGAGACCCGAAGGCTTTCACATGCACGAGTGGACTTACCGTGAGCTTCAGAGCTTGGGGAATAAGCACGGCTTTCATAAGATGTTTGTTTATCGTTTTGGTCGCCGTTGGGATAATTCGTTTTTTACAATGGCAACATTATGGATAGAAAGTATGGTAGGTTGGTTGCCGAAAAAAATAGCGTGGAAGCTGAGTCAGAGACTTTTTTTAGGTGTCACAGTTTGTTTAGTTAAGTCATGATGCTATTCTTCGAAGCTTAAATGATTTTTCTGGTTTTTTACTTAGCTTGGCTGGCCAAGTACTCGCCGAAAAAAGTTTACAGTGATGCCTAGAAACTGATGGAAGAGTTCGGCATCGTAGCGCAGGCCTTCGTCGCGTAAAAATGCGTGAGCTGCATTGACCTCGTGCCACGTGAAATTTACACCTGAAGCTGATAGGGTTTTGTAGATCAGTTCACGCCCTTCGGCGGGCACATGCGGGTCTTGGCGTCCAAAAACAATCATCAATTCGCCATGAATTTCGGCAGCACGAGCCAGAGAGTCATCATTCATGCCAAATCCCAGACTGCGTTTGTGCAGATCGGTTGGATAGAAGCATGCTGCTGCTGAGACGTCTGGCTGCAAAGCCGCTCGGTAGGTTAGATGTCCACCAATGCATGGCCCGAAGGAGCCGATTCGGCCCGTGCACGCTTCATGTTGCTTCAAGAGATCTATGACAGCGCGGTTGTCCGCATCGTAAGCTTGAATCGACTTTTCGATCTTCAATTGATTGCCGATATCTGAGCCCTTTTGATCGTAAGCGAGTGCCGAGCCTGCGGGCAAAAACTCGTGATAAATTTCGGGAAGAGCAACAACAAAACCATGACCAGCCAAAAAGGCCGCCGTTCGATGAATCGGGCCAGTAATTTGAAAAATCTCTGAATGAAAAAGTAGTCCAGGGTATTTTCCAGTGGCTGCTGGACGCACTACCATAGTGCGCATTGTGCCGCTGGGCGTTTGGATTTCAACAATCTCGGGTTCGCGTAAAGTCATGGGTTGTGAAAAAGTATTCAGTTTAGCCGTTATGAACAAACTTTGTTGGGCTGAAAGTAAGTGAAACGCCAAGTGCCCGCACTCTCTTCAATAGCTTCAACGATAGCGAGATAAGCCTTGAAGATAGTCGCGTGCCATCGCGCTCTGCGGACGTTGGAAGAAATCGTTAGCGGGGCAGGAGACTTCCACATGACCATGGGATAAAAACACAACCCAATCGGCGACCTTGCGTGCAAAGCTGATTTCATGCGTTGCTAGCACAATCTGTTGCTCGCTTTCTACTAATTCACGAATCACATCAAGCACTTCACCGGTCATGACTGGATCAAGTGCAGAAGTTGGCTCATCAAGTAGCAATAAGGACGGTCTGGGTGCAAGTGCTCGAGCAATCGCAGCGCGCTGCTGTTGCCCTCCTGATAATTCGGAAGGTCTTTTGGTGGCATGATCTGCCAAGCCTAGGCGAGCTAACAATTCAAGGGCACGCTGCTGGGCATCATTAGTGCTCCATTTATGCACTTCTCGAAGGGGAAGTATGATGTTTTCTAAAGCACTCAAGTGGGGGAAGAGATTGTAGCCTTGAAAGACGAAACCATTGCCTTTTAGCGCTCGCAGTGCGCCTATCTCGTCACTTGGCAAAGGTACGCCATTTACTCTGACTTCCCCAGACTCGGGTCGAAGAAGTCCGCCCAGCACACGTAACAAGGTCGATTTTCCCCCACCACTTGGCCCTAGCAAGGCTACCACGCGCGCTTGATCTCCTGTGTCAAAACTAGCTCCATCAAGGGCGACGAAGCCACCGTAGCGTTTGATGAGTTGATGGGCTTCAAGTTTCATAGGTGAATCTTTTCTCCAGATGACGTGCTGTCCACGATAGGGGTAGAGTTACTACTAGATAGGCAATTGCTAGTGGCACATAACCCTCCAACGCTGTGTAACTGGCGCTATTCATGACGCGTACTTTTTGCACCAACTCCTCAATGCCGATCACTGATAGCAAGGAAGATGATTTGATCAGAGAGACCAATTCTCCCGTTGTGCCAGGCAAGGCGCGGCGAACTGCTTGGGGAATGATTACGAAACGATAAGTCTGTGTGGTATTAAATCCAACAGCTCTAGCTGCTTCCCATTGGCTACGCCCGATGCTCTCTACAGCTCCACGAAAGATCTCTGCCAGATAAGCAGCCTCGAATATGCCTAACAGCAAAGTGCCTACCAGAGTGGGATCACTCACTCCGATGGCGGTGGCGACCATGTAATAGCCAATCAGCAATTGCACGAGCAGTGGAGACCCCCGCACGATTTCCACTGTTCCAGTGCAGAAAATCTGCACTGGCTGCCAAAGGGAGCGACGTCCTAACATCAAGGCAAAGCCAAGTATCACGCTGATCAACATGGCTCCTGTAGAGATGGTCAAGGTCGTCAGCCAACCATGAAGGAATTGAATGCGGTATTCCCAAACAGCCTGCCAATTCCAACGATAATGCACGGATGCGAAAGCGCCATAGAGTGCGAAGCTAAAGCTGCTCAGCAGCAATAGGCTCCATAGCAGACTCAGGGCATTGGCGTTTACTTTCTTCATTGCTGCTGGCAGTATGGAGCAGAAAACTGTCTGTCATCCTTTTTGTCTGAGTTCGGGGCAGAAAGAGTAAATCTTGTGGGTTCTCCAATCGAAGTCCTGTCTAAGGATTACTGTGATCTTAAATTCGCGTGCTTTATCTAGGCTTGCGCCCAACTGAATCGTGCTCACTATCGTGCTTCCTGTTAAATTTAGCATTCGAAACCTAACCACCATGGCTGACATCACTACCTCCGCTGCTGATAAGAAAGAAAAGGAATACTTCCTCGATACGCCCCAGCAAACACCGGGCTTCTTCCTTAAAGGTTCCCATCAGTATGACTGGGGTCTCAAGAACCGCCTCAGCAAGGTCTTCAATCCGAAGGACGGGCGCACCGTGATGCTCGCTTTTGACCACGGCTACTTTCAGGGGCCCACCACCGGCTTGGAGCGTGTCGATCAGACCATTCTCCCCCTCGAGCCCTATGCGGACTGCCTCATGCTCACGCGTGGCATCCAGCGCAGCATCATCCCCGCCTCCACGCAGAAAGCGATCGCGCTCCGCGCCTCCGGTGGCACCTCGATGGTGAGCCCGTTCGAGGAATGGGAAGGCGAGATCGACGGCAAGAAGGCCAAGTTTGGCCGTCCGGGCTTCGAACCGCTCTCCAATGAATCCACCGCGCTGAATATCGAAGAAGCCATCCGCCTCAATGCTAGCCTATTGGCGGTGCAGGTGTTCATCGGCAGCGCCTACGAGCGTCAGAGCCTCAAAAACCTGACCGACCTTGTCGATGCGGGTGCTCGTTATGGCATCGCGGTGATGGGCGTGGTGGCCGTGGGCCGTGCGATGGCGCGCAATGCGCAGTATTTCCGCTTGGCGACCCGGATCATGGCGGAGCTCGGTGCCCACGTGGTGAAGTGCTACTACACGGATGAAGGCTTTGAGACGATCACGAGCTGCTGCCCGGTGCCGATTGTGATCGCGGGTGGCAAGAAGCTGCCTGAGCTCGACGCACTGAAGATGAGCTATAACGCGATTCAGCAAGGAGCCAGCGGTGTGGACATGGGCCGCAACATTTTCCAGAGCGAAGATCCGATCGCGATGATGAAGGCAGTGCGTGGTGTGGTGCACGAGGGGCTCACGCCGGAACAAGGCTTTGCGATGTTCAACGACCTCAAGGGGAAGAAATAAGCCGTCTGCCCTAGCCAAGATTCATGACAAGCCGCCGAGCAGTATCTCGGCGGCTTTTTTCATGGTCTCAAAGCATAACCATTCGCACAGTTAACAATGAGTGCGGTTAGTGAGAATGCATGTGAGCATAGGGGCTCGAATGCAGTGGCTCAACGATCAAATAAGATCGTGGAGATGTCGGCGGCTACGCTGGTTCATCTAAGCCTTGTCAGGAGCTTAGAGGATCAAACTACGCATTCGCCTTTCAGCACGTCATCCAGTGTCTGGCGTTCGCGCACAACGTGTGCTTGATCGCCATCTACTAGAATCTCAGCGGGCATGGGGCGAGTGTTATAGTTCGATGCCATGGTGAAGCCATAGGCTCCTGCGCTCATAGCGGCAATGTATTCGCCGGCTTTCACAGGGGAAACATCGCGATTTTGCGCCAGATAATCACCAGTCTCACAGATGGGGCCGACGATATCTGCAAGCTCTGTTTCACCGGTGCTGGGATGTTTTAGCGGCACGATCTGATGCCATCCCTCATAGAGGGTCGGGCGGATTAGGTCGTTCATGCCGGCATCGACAATCTTAAAGACTTTGGCCGCACCTCGTTTTTCATAAAGCACTTGGGTCAGCAGCGCACCTGCATTGCCAACCATAAATCGGCCAGGCTCGCAAAGAATGCGCAGGCCAAGGTGCTTCAGTAGGGGGACGACGGATTCTGCATATTTCTGGATGGTTAGTGGATGGTGTTCTGCGCTATGATTCTCCCACCAAGAGGCGTTGCCGGAGTCGAGGCACTGACGATAATTGATACCAATGCCACCGCCAATGCTGAAGAATTCTAAGCCGTGTTTGGCTTTCATCTCTGCGACGAGTGGCGAAACTTTTTTCACAGCTTCCACAAAGGGATCCACGCTAGTCAGTTGAGAGCCAATATGCATCTGCAGGCCACGGATAACCAGATTCGGCATGTCACTGGCGATGCGACCATAGACCTCAGCAATGCGGTCAAAGTCGATGCCAAACTTGTTCTCGCTCTTGCCTGTGGTTATTTTAGCATGAGTCTTGGCATCCACGTTAGGGTTCACACGCACCGCGACAGGGGCTTTTTTGCCCAAGCTTCCGGCCACTTCGTTAATGAAGACCAACTCGGCCTCAGACTCGGCATTGAAGCAGTAAATGCCCTGCTGAAGGGCGTATTCGATCTCATCGCGTGTTTTGCCAACTCCAGCAAAAGTGCATTTGCCTGCATCTCCACCCGCTTTAATTACGCGGTAAAGCTCTCCGGCAGAAACGATGTCAAACCCACCGCCGAGACGTGCGATCGTCGCTAAGATGGATAGGTTTGAGTTCGCTTTGACCGCATAGCAGATCAGATGATCAAGGCTGTTTAGGGCCGTGTCCAAGCGAGTGAAGTGATCGGTCACAGTCGCTTTGGAATAAACATAGAGTGGCGTGCCGTACTTCTCCGCGAGAGATTGGAGATTGACGTTTTCGCAGAATAATTGGCCTTGTTGATAATGGAAGCGATGCATGGAAAGGGCGGGAAATAGACGGGAAACTAGCTTGTGCAAGCTTCCGCTGCCCCTTCAGTCCTTCCATAAGATTCGAGCTGTCCAGACCGTGTTGTCCGCGCCGAAGGCATTGTTCGGTGGAATGATGATATTCGGCGCATGCGTCTGCATCCACTCGGCAACGGTAACCCAAGTCTCATTTTCACTGACTTCAGTGATGGCGAAGTTACCGAGCCTTGCGCCGCGCTCAGGGATGAGAATGCATTCCGTGGCGCGCTTCACGGCGAGCGTTTTTTGATCGACCTCGGCCATGAAAAGAGGTGCCCGATGTCGTGCGACGTGGTCATTGTGTGCGCCTTTGCGGTTATAGACAAGATAAAGTCGATCCTGGTGCGTGACCCAGTGCTGCTGTGTGTTGTAGTTCCCAAGTTCGCTGCCATCGTCGAATTTCCAAGGCTGGATGGGGCCAAAGTGGAGCCCGTCATCGCTTACGGCGGTGTAGCCAGCAGTGTCGTTGCGCAGCGTGAGGTAAAACTTGCCTGCGCAACGCGTGATCGATGGCTCATACACGCCGCGACCGCTTTCCAACGCTAGCTCGGTGCCGTGCTCAAGGTATTTCAGTCTTCTGCCATCGAAGCTACAGCGCAGCACGGTCGTGCGGTAATATATATCCTTCTCGGACTTGAAGTAGATTGGCAGCAGGATGTCACCGTTTTCGAGATCAAAACGCTGCACGCATCCCGCGCCAGCATTGACAAATTTTGCATCCTTCGGCATGTCGAGTGTCGCCCAAGGCGTCCAGGTGCGTTTTTGATCGTTATAAACCGACCATAAGGTTTCGCGCGGACGTACTTTCATGACATGATCGCCCTTGTAGCGGACTGTATGACCGATACCGAGAAGCTTGCCTGAATTCGCATGGAACATGGGTGTGAAGTCGCACGCGGCCACTATAACGCCATCGGCCTCGTTGCGCCGTCCGAGCGTCTCTGTGTGCTCGGTGATGGGGGTCCACGTCACGCCGAGGTCGTCACTGCGCAAATCGTTGAGTGCGTAAAACACATCACTGCCGGTAAGTAGAAGTTTCTGCATCGTGAGCACAACGCTCGGCGTCTTGCCAGGAATGGCTCCAGCCCGCGGATGTACCCAGCAGGTTTTGCCGTCGTAGCCCTTCGACACGATAGCGCGTTTCACCTCAAACGGTAGCCCCTGAGGTGGTGGTGGAATGAGTTGAAGATACTCTCGTAGCTCAGGCACCTCGCGTTCCAGCCCTTCAGCGACGAGCCTCGCCATCATTCGCGCACCTTCGCTCGAGAAGTGCGATTTGTCCTGCTCGCCAGGCCCGTAGCGCAGGCAGAACTTCTCCCCAAGCTGCTGAAACAGCGCAAAGCTCGCGCGATGGAGGTCGATGACCGGGACGCTCATTTCCTTGCCTACCGCCTTGGCGGCTTCGACATACGGCGTGAGCGAGCTGGTCATTTTGCCATCCAAATACACGCGCCGTGCCACCGAGGTGACGAGCACTGGCTTCCCACCGCTCTCACGCACGTCGCGGATGAAGGTCTTCAAATGTTCGCGGTAACTCGTGGCGGGATCAGTATGGCGTTTCGGGTCATCCTTTTGGTCATTATGCCCGAACTGGATCAGTACCCACTGCGGCTTTTCTTGGAGCACGCGATCCCACAAACCGAGATCACAAAAGCTTTTCGTGCTCGTGCCGGAACGCGCGTGATTCACTATCGTTGCCTGCGGTAAAAATTCCCCTAGCATCTGCCCCCAGCCCGCAAGATCTGGACGATCCTTTGGCGGATTTAGTACACTCGCTACTGTTGAATCGCCCGCGAGGACAATTTTGATGGGGGCGGCGTGAAGCGTGGTGATGAGCAAGGACGCGAGAATAAGGTAACGCATGAACAGAAAACGACACTTTATGCCGCCGTGTTCACGAATTTGAATACCTGGCCTTACCAGGATAGGTAGCCTCCACTGGCAAAGACTTCGATCTTAACTCAAAGTTCGGTACTTCTTCAAAAAGTCAGCCTTCTGTGGCGTTTGTTGCTATCCCATGGACCGCCGAGACTTCCTCAAAAACAGCACCGCTGCTGCAGTAACACAGGCATTCTTGCCTGCGGTGGCTGCCACTCCACGCCAGCCGGATCTCATCAAAATAGAAAACACGAAGGTCGGCGCGAGTTTCCAGCTCACGCGCATGATGCCGGACAATGCGAAGTCCTATCGCACCTCACTTATCGAGGGCTATTGCTCGCGCCAGTCGGTTAAGTCGGGCGAAAAGCTTGACATCTTCGTTAGCACGAAACCCGTCTCGAAGTTCACCATCGACATCTTCCGCATGGGCTACTACGAAGGCGCAGGTTCACGCCTGATGACCACGCTCGGGCCTTTTGAGGGGAAGGAGCAGCCTGTGCCCGAGATGGGTGAGAATCGACTCCGCGAGTGTCAGTGGGAGATCTCAACCTCAATCACAATTCCCTCTGACTGGCCTAGCGGCGTCTATCTTGGGCGCCTTTCCACCGTGCCTGAGGCGGGCGATCAACCCTATTGGCAGAGTTACATTATCTTTATCGTTAAAGATGATCGCCCAGCAGATATTCTTTTCCAATGCAGCGACAATACGTGGCAGGCCTACAACCGCTGGCCGGTGAATGAATCGCTCTATACAGATCCCCGCGCTGCTCATGCACCTGGCGTAAGCGTGAGTTTTGATCGGCCCTACGGCAAGTATGTGCAGATCCTCGACAATCCCCTGAGCATGGGCAGTGGTGAGTTTTTGCTGTGGGAGTATCCGATTTGCTACTGGCTAGAAAAAGAAGGCTATGACGTCACCTACTGCTCGAACGTCGATAACCTCGATCCCGCGAATCTGAGCCGTGCAAAAGCGATGATTAGCCCTGGTCACGATGAGTATTGGGATGTGCGTCAATTTCGTCATGTAAAGCAAGCCATTGCAGAGGGGCTTAGTGTGCTCTGGCTCTCGGCCAACGATGTTTACATGGTCACGCCGTTTTCTTCCAATGCCCAAGGTCAGCCGTATCGCCGTCTCACCCGTGAAACCTGCTATGGCGAGTTCCGCGAAGAGGAAAAAGAAGCCTATTCGAAGGTTCTAGGCCCTTTCGAGAATCCAGGCCCTGACGAGCGTGAAATCATTGGTGCACGCACAGTGGTGCCTTTCAATGGCGGTGGTGACTGGACGTGTGCGAAGCCGGATCATTGGCTCTTTGAGGGAACCGGTATGAAAAGAGGCGATAGAATCCCCGGTCTCGTGGGCTGGGAATTTCATGGTGATCCTGACATGGCACGCACAGGATTCGACGTCGTGGCAGAAGGCCATGTGTGGGCTGGAGGCATTCGTCTAGGCAAATATGCTGCTACGGTTTTTGAAGGTCCGAACAAGAATATCGTCTTCAATGCGAGCACGATTTTCTGGAGCCAGGGTCTGAGCTCGCCGCCTGGCCACCAGATCCCATGGAGCCACTTTTCACGTCCTCACGGACCTGATGAGCGCGTCCAGCAAATTACCAGAAATGCCCTAAGACGTGCTCTGGTTTCGGCCTGAGATCGATGTGAGAGCGGTGGGTGTGGCCCTATGCTGCAACATTCGCCCTCATGAAGTCGTTGAATCAGTCCCCCTCATGAATCGTCGTCATTTTCTTCTCAGTTCGATTGGTACTTCGCTGGCGTTGCCGAGCATGTCTTCTCTCATGGCGAAGTCCGTGGGCAGTTCTGTGCAGGCGGCGAAAGGCGCGGGCATGGGCGCACGGCGCTTTGTGGCCATCGGCAATCTACTCGGTTACCAGACGAAGAGCCTGTTTCCGACGACTCAGGGCCGGAATTACGAGAAGACGGCGCTGCTGGAGCCGCTGTGGGGTGTTCGCGACAAGATGACCGTTTTTCGCGGGCTGGATCACGGTGTGAAAGGCGGCCATTTTGCGGTTCATTCCTTCCTTTCTGGCGTGCTGCATTCCGAGGCGCAAAACCGCCCGGAGGGCAATGTGACTATCGATCAATTCCTCGCAGACGAGGTGGGCTTCGAGACACGGTTTCCATCGCTCACTGTTGGGTCAGAGGGAGGCATTCATGGCGGCTGCCAGATTGCATGGACGAAGTCGGGCGTGCGGGTGCCGCCGGTGACGAATCCAGCCGAGTTGTTCGAAAAACTATTCATCAGCGACTCGCCGGAGCGTCAAGCTCGTCGGGCGCAGGAGAATCAGGTACAGGCGTCCATCCTCGACTCCGTGCTTGAGGAGGCGAACCGCCTTTCCAAGAAGGTGAACCAGGAAGACAAGGCCAAGCTCGACGAATATCTGACCTCCGTGCGTGATGTAGAGAAGCGCTTGGAGCTGCGCCAGCGCTGGACCCACCAGCCGAAGCCTAACGCGCCTTTTGACAAGCCCGCGAACCGTAACGCCGTGGAAGATCTGCCACTGCTGTATGAACTCATCGCGCTCGCCCTTCAGACGGATAGTACGCGCATCGCCACTCTGGAGATCGGTGGTGATTTCATGCCTCAGCATCTCGGCATCAAAAAAGACTGGCATGGTCTCTCCCATCACGGCAATGACGCGGAAGCTATCGCGAACCTCATTACGCTGGAGAAGTATCAAATCGAGCACTTCGGCAAGTTTGTGGCCCGTCTCGCTAAGATGAACGACGGTGAGCGCACGCTGCTCGATTCGACTACCGTGCTTTTCGGCAGCGGCATGGGAGATGGTAACGTGCATAAGAACTCTGACCTGCCGATCCTCCTGGCCGGCGGCGGCTACAAGCATGGAGAATATCGCGAAGTACCCCGTGAAGGCATCAACAAGGTGCCGCTGTGCAATCTCTTCGTCGATATCGCCCAGAAGATGGGCGTCGAAACTGATTCATTTGGCAGCAGCACAGGACGGTTTGCTTGAAAGGATAAATTGAACCACTGATAAGACGCTAGTGGGACGCTGATAACAGAAATCAGAATGCAGATCATTAGCGTCATGTCAGCGTCAAATTAGCGGTTTCAAAACTGACCGCGCAAATGCTCACCAGCTTTCGATTTTGAACTCAAAGAACTTCATTCATCACCTCCTACTAACCTCAGTCGTTTTCACTGTCTCGTTGACTCATGGTGCCGATGCTCCGCCGAAGGTTGTGCAGCAGTTTCTTGGCAAATACTGCCTGGAGTGCCACGACGCGGATGTGCAGAAGGGGGATCGGTCGTTTGAGAAGTTCGAGCTGCCGCTGAAAGGAACCGCCGATCTCATCGAGGCGCGGGACATCATTGACCAGCTTACGCTGAAGGAGATGCCGCCGAAAAAAGCGGACCAACCGAGCGACGAGGAGCGTTTGTCGATGATCCGGGCGCTGCGTGACGGCACAGTAGTCGCGTATGGTAAGCTCCAGAGCACCGGCAGCCGCACGGTGATGCGTCGCCTTTCCAGCCGCGAGTATGAAAACACGCTCGCCGTGCTGTTTGGCCGTCGCGTGGACACGCTGGGCCTCACGGCTGGTTTTCCGAAGGAGAAGACCACCGAGCACATCGATACCATCGGCAAGTCCCTCGTGACCTCCGGCTTCCTCGTCGATCAGTATTTCCAATCCGCGAACCGCCTCGTCGAAGCACGACTCGGCAAACCGGCCACGCCGCCGAAGGATTGGAAGTTCAACAGCCACTTCGTCCAATACGAGGAGCTGCAGGGCTCACACAAGAGCGCCTTCGACTACCGCTACTTGAACCTCTACGAGCAGCCAAACAGCGACACGCGCCAGGGCGGCTACGGCCACATTGAGGACTTCAAGCAGGGTGTGCCCGTCTCCGGCCTCTACGACCTCGAAGTCGAGGCGCAGGCCATGCATCGCGACACGCATTACGATCCGAAAATCTTCGGCATCGACTTTTCGGAACCTTTCATCCTTGGCGTTGTGCCCGGCGATGTCACTGCGGGCCACATTCACTACCCGCAGCCCATCGAGCCGCTGCTCGCCAGCACTACCGTGCCGGATGATAAGCCGACGAAGCTCAAATTCCGCGTATGGCTCGAAGCCGGGCAAACCCCGCGCTTCATCTTCCCAAATGGCCCCTATGAGTCCCGCGCCTCTGTGATTCAGGTAAACAAGAAGTATCAGCACGAATTCAAAGACCAGAAGACCCGGCTTGATGTCAGCCGCACCACACTTCTACGAGAGGGCAAGCTGCCTCACATCCGCATCAGCGAGATCATCATTCACGGCCCCGTGCCTGAAGCGCCTGCCAGCATCGAAGATGTGGCCGTTTTCGGTAAAGAGGGCTTCCAGGAGGCCAAGGCGCTCGATCAACTGAATGCCTTCGCCGAGAAAGCCTATCGGCGTCCGCTCATTGAGGAAGATCGCAAGCCGATCCGTGCGCTTTATGAGAAGCGCCTCGCAGAAAAAGCCTCGCCACGCCAGGCCGCGCTCGATGCGCTCAAATTGATCCTTTGTTCGCCGAGCTTCCTTTATCTCAGCGAGATTACCGACGAGTCGGAAAAGCGTCTCAAGCCCTATGACCTAGCCTCGCGCCTTTCGTATGCGCTTTGGTCCGCGCCGCCAGATGAATTGCTTTTAGCTGCCGCGAAGTCAGGTAAGCTCACCGAGGACGCCGAGCTCAAAAAACAGATCCAGCGCATGATCGCCGATGAACGCATGGAAGGCTTTGTGAACGGCTTCCTCGATAGCTGGCTGAATCTCCGCGATCTCGGCTCGCAACCGCCGCCGCGTGAAACTAACCGCGCCTACTACGCCGAGGACCTACCCGCCTCGATGAAGACCGAGGTGCGCCTGTTTTTTCGCGATTTGCTCAAAAACAACGGCTCCATCGCACAGTTCATCGACGGCGAGCACACCTTCGTGGACAAGAAACTCGCGAAACTCTATGAACTGCCGGAGCAGAACAAACTGCGATTCGCCGATGGCTTTCAAAAAGTCAGCCTCAAGGGCAACCACCATCGCGGCGGACTACTCGGCATGGCCGCAGTGCTTACCGTGAGTGCTAATGGCGTCGAAACCTCGCCCGTCACCCGCGGCGTGTGGGTCACGGAGAACTTCCTCGGCGTCCCGCCGCCACCGCCGCCAGATATCGTGCCCGCGATTGATCCCGATGTCAGCGGTGCCACCACCATCCGCGATCGCCTTGCCAAACACCGCGCCGACGCCGCCTGCGCCGAGTGCCACCGCAAGATCGATCCTCTTGGCTTCAGTCTCGAAGCCTATGATCCCGTGGGCCGCTGGCGGAAGAGCTATCCGAAGCCCAAGAATGCCAAGGATGCTCCCAAGATCGACACCACTGGAGAATTTCCTTCCGGTGAGATCTACGCCGACTTCGCCGACTTCAAGAAGGTTATCCGGGATACCCGTGCTGACCTCTTCAGCCGCCACCTCGTTCGCCAGCTCCTCACCTACACCACTGGTCGCACCATGGAACTCGGCGACGACCTGCGTCTTGATCACCTGCATGAGAAAGTGAAGAAACAAGGCCTCGGCCTCAATACCCTCATGGTTGAGTGCTTGATGAGTGAGATATTCCGGTCGCGGTAAAGCATCCGAGACAGCCTGAATCTCCAGATTCAGGATTTAGGTGTGCTGATCTAGCTCAAATCGCATCATTTTACTTCGGATTTCCAGCCTCCTCCGAGAGCACGGATGAGTTGCACGCTGGCGGTAACTCGTTGGCCATCGAGTTGCGCTTGAAGTAGCCTAGTGGTGAGGACGGTGCGGTCTGCATCCACGACTTCAAAATAGCTGGCCAGACCTTTATCATAACGAAGTCGTGCAAGTCGGCTGGTTTCTTCAGCTGCGGCTAAGGCATCACCAACTTGATTGCGCTGGCGACTGTAGGCATTGAGATCGACAGTGGCACTTTCGACTTCCTGGAGGGCGGTGAGCACACTTTGGCGGAAATGAGCCACCGTCTCCTGATAACGCGCCTGGGTTGATCGTAGGTTGCCACGCAGCCTGCCGCCCTGAAAGAGAGGAATGGTGAACTGTGGCCCGATGCTGCCAGCTTTGTTTTTCCAATTCATGAAATCTTCCGCTCCGATGCTCTCGATGCCTCCGCTTCCGATGAGTTTAAAGCTGGGGAAAAACTCGGCTGTGGCGATGCCGACTCGGGCATTCGCCTCACGCAATTGCTGCTCTGCGATGCGCAGATCTGGACGGCGTCGGAGCAGGGTCGCGGGCAGGCCTGTGGCGATGCGTGGGGCTCGGGGTAAGGAAAGCG
>JBIKYV010000235.1:0-4143 GCA_044355075.1 Prosthecobacter sp. | reverse complement strand
CCTTCAGTTTGCCTGACGGTATCACCCTCAGCACCGATGACCGTCTGCAAACGATTCTGGCCGACCCACTGATCGCCCGCGTGCGCATCGAGGCGACACAGACAGCAACCATCGACTGGTTTGACCTGCGCATGATTTTCGAAATCGAAGGTGCAGATCTAAAAGCTGCCGAGATCCGCAAGCTCGTTGCGGCTAAGGGTGGCTTTGTGCAGCTCGCCGACGGCACTTGGCGGCGAGTGAAGTTGGAGCTGACGGAAGAGCAGGTGGCCATGATGGATCAGCTGGGCATCGACCTGGATTCCCCGACGGATGAACTGCATCAGCTCCACTGGCGGCAGTTGGCAGGGGAAAAGGTGAAGGAAGTCATCAACCCTCGCCTGTGGCAGACGATTACTCAGCGCATGGAGCAGGCCAAATTGGAGGAAAAACCCCAGCCACCCGAAGGGTTGGCGGTGACCCTTCGTCCCTACCAGATCGAGGGCTATCATTTCCTTTCCTACCTCAGTGTGAATAAATTCGGAGGCATCCTGGCGGATGACATGGGCCTCGGGAAGACGATTCAGAGCATTTCCTGGATACTCTGGTTGCGCAGCCGTTACCGCACCGCTTGGCCGACGCTAGTCGTCTGTCCGAAATCCGTGCTGGATGTGTGGGCCAAGGAGTTTGTGAAAGCCGCGCCGGGTCTGAATGTACAGATCCTACGCGACAAAGAGGAACTGGATCTAGATCGCTTGAAGTCCGAGGTGCACGTGCTGGTCATGAACTATGCGCAGATGCGTGGCTGCATCGAGTGGCTCGAGACCGTGAAATGGCTGGCCGTCATCCTAGATGAAGCTCAGCAAATCAAAAATCCCGATTCCCAGGCCGCGCGTGCCGCTCGACGTCTGAAGGCCGAGAGCCGTCTGGCACTCACGGGTACTCCTTTGGAAAACCGTCTGCTCGACCTCTGGAGTCTGATGACCTACGCCATGCCAGGTGCCCTCGGAGATCGCGCTTACTTCACGCGCAACTTCGACCGGCGCAAGGATGCTAAAGCTAGCGAGCGCCTTGGAGCTCGCCTGCGTCCCTTCTTGTTGCGTCGAACCAAAGGTCAGGTCGCCAGTGATCTGCCTGCCCGCATGGAGGAAGCTATGCTGTGCGAGATGAGCGCCGACCAGGAGCGTCTTTACAAAGAAGAGCTCGCTCGCGCTCAGCATCTCTTGCTCACTAGCAGCAGCTTCGAGGTGCTGACCCGTAAGCGTTTTGCCGTGCTTCAGGCCCTGACTCGTCTGCGTCAGATCTGCTGTCACCCGCAGCTCGCTAGTGCAGATAATCATGATGCTGAAAGCGCCAAGCTCACTGCCACACTGGAGCTAGTGGAGGAACTGCACGCCGAGGGGCACAAGGTGCTGATCTTTAGCCAGTTCGTCTCCATGCTGGAAATTCTGCGGGATCGCCTGACAGAGATGAGTATTCCGTATTATTGGTTGACCGGCAGTACGCAGAATCGAAGCGAGGTTGTTGATCAATTCCAGCAGGATAGTGATGCCTGTGTCTTCCTGCTCAGCTTGAAGGCTGGCGGTAGTGGTCTGAATCTTACGGCTGCTAGCTACGTCATTCTTTACGATCCATGGTGGAACCCAGCTGTCGAGGCTCAGGCCATTGACCGTGCGCACCGCATCGGTCAGACTCAGCCCGTGATGGCCTATCGAATGATCACGAAGAATAGCATTGAGGAAAAGATCATGCTGTTGCAGCAGAAGAAGCAGCTCATGAGCGCTAACATCCTCGGTGAAGGCGGCTTTGCGCGCACCCTGGAGAAGACTGACTTCGAGTTCCTCTTCGATCTTGAAGCCGAAGAAAAACTTCGCGTAGAGGACTGAGTGGACCTGTAGCCATGTGCGATCTAGTCCGGTAGGCCGACAGGCACGCCGAGGCTAGATTCTTGGTGATGGATGCGTAAGCATCGTCGCTCACACCGATCGACTTTAGCCATGAAAAAAACCATCCTTGCCGCCTTGCTGTTCCTTCCGCTTTTTGTTCGCGCGGAGATCAAGCTGCCTGCGGTATTCACCGATCACCTCGTTTTGCAGCGTGATCTCGCAGTGCCGGTTTGGGGATGGGCAAAGGTAGGCGAGGAAGTTACAGTTGAGTTCGCTGAACAAAAAAAGACCGTGAAGACGGATGCGAACGGCCAGTGGCGAGTGAAGCTCGACCCACTCGTGGCAAGCTCACAACCGCGTGAGATGAAGATCGGTTCACGCGTGATCAAGGACGTGCTGGTGGGTGAGGTGTGGCTGGCCTCAGGGCAGTCGAACATGGGTTTTCCGGTCGGCAGTGCGCACCATGCCGAGCAAGCGCTCGCAAAAGCGGGTGATCCGCTGCTGCGATTCTTCACGGTGCAGAATGCGACAGCGGCGGAGCCACAAGATGATCATCGTGGACGTTGGGATGCGAGCACCCCGGACACGGCGAAGAGCTTTTCTGCCGTGGCATATTTCTTTGCGCGTGATCTTCGGGCAAAGTTGGGTGTGCCGGTCGCGATCCTGCATTCCTCCTGGGGTGGTACTCCGGCTCAAGCCTGGTTGAGCATGGAGGCGTTGCGCGAGTCGCCTGCATTTGAAAACTACACAAAGATCTACGAAGCAGCGCTGGAGAAACATCGGCACGTTTTGGCGAAGCCGGAGATGATGACAAAGTATCGCGAAGACCTCGCTCAGTGGCAGAAGCAGATCGCGCCCCCGTTCAATGACGCGATGAAGGCCTGGAATGCCGGGCCAAAAACGACGCCGAAGCCCTTGCCCGCACGTCCTGAGCCTGCGAATCCCGATCCGATGGATGTGCCGAGCCCTTCCTCGCGTCCCGGCACACCGAGCGTGATTTTCAATGCCAAGATTGCGCCATTGGCAGGCTATGCGATGCGTGGTGCTCTTTGGTATCAGGGTGAGGCGAATGCCTCCGGTGGCATCGAGTATCGTACGCTGTTGCCGAGACTGATCGGCGACTGGCGCAAGCGCTGGGCACAAGGCGATTTCCCCTTTCTAATTGTGCAGCTTTCTTCGTGGGACATGGATTCGAAGCCCGCGCCGCAGCATCACTGGCCGGTTTTGCGCGAGGCGCAGGCGAGGACGGCCAGCTCCGTGCCGAACTGCGCTCTCGCTGTGTCCATTGATGTGGGCGATCCGAAAGATGTGCATCCGAAGGGCAAAGAACCCGTCGGCCAGCGGTTGGCTCTCGCCGCACGCAAGCTCGTGTATGGCGAGGTCTCGCTGGTGGCCTCGGGACCGGTTTTTCGCGAAGCCAAAGCCGACGGCGCGATGATGCGCGTGCGCTTTAACGAGGTTGGTGGTGGCTTGATCATTGGCCAAGCGCCGTGGCGGGCTCTGTCTGATGCTCAATGGCCGCAGGACCGGCTCGTCGGCTTCGTTCTTGCCGGTGAGGATAGCCAGTGGCACGACGCCGAGGCAAGGATCGAAGGTGACTCGATCCTCGTCACCAGCGCCGCCGTCGCGAAGCCCGTCGCCGTGCGCTACGCCTGGGCAAACTCGCCACGCTGCAATCTCTACAACCGCGAAGGTTTGCCTGCTGTACCGTTTCGCAGTGACGATTGGCCGATGCCGAAGAAGTAAGTTCTCGGCTGAAGGATTAACCTGTGAACAGGGTTTCAACACTGACGAAGCGCTGCTAACGAGAACTTCATGACTTAGTCATGAGACGCCTATTTCATGGATTGATTTGAATCGCCTATTTAAATTTGCGATTCATCTGGGTTGGTCCCTAACATGCCATGTGAGGCACATTCTAAGCGGATGAAATTGTTTGATTCGTTAGCATTAAAAAGTTCATCTTCCTTAGCTGCGAACTGATCCTCCGAAGGGTGAGAGTAGGCAGTGATACAAAGTGGTTTTGGCTTTAGCCGAGTTATTCTCCCAGTGCTGTGACCAGAGTTGCAGCCATTTTCTGAAGATTCGTGCATAAAAAACGCTTTCCATGCGACCTTCATGAAAAGCGATGATTTCCGATTTCCAGCAACTCCACCGCTACGCCACCACGGGCGATGCTCACGCCTTTCGTGAGCTGGTGCAGGCGCATGGCCCGATGGTTCATGCGACAGCGTTGCGCGTGACACAGAACGCCACCGTGGCAGAGGATGTCGCGCAGGAG
>JBIKYV010000092.1:0-14619 GCA_044355075.1 Prosthecobacter sp. | reverse complement strand
AGCAAAGCCAGCCGCAGCAGCAAAGCCAGCCGCAGCAGCAAAGCCAGCCGCAGCAGCAAAGCCAGCCGCAGCAGCAAAGCCAGCCGCAGCAGCAAAGCCAGCCGCAGCAGCAAAGCCAGCCGCAGCAGCAAAGCCAGCCGCAGCAACGAAGCCAGCCGCAGCAACGAAGCCAGCCGCAGCAACGAAGCCAGCCGCAGCAACGAAGCCAGCCGCAGCAACGAAGCCAGCCGCAGCAGCAAAGCCAGCCGCAGCAAAACCGGAGAAGACGCCTGTTCCTACGAAAAAAGCACCAGTGGCGAATGTTAAAATGCCATTCGTGAATCGTAGAGCTCCTACCGCTCTGGAGGATGGAATTACTTTGGATAGCCCACCGAAAAAGCCTGTTCTTCCTGCTGCATTCCTCAAAAAACAAAAGCAGCGTCTCATTGAGCTACGCGATGTCTATCTGAATGCGGCTGAGGGCGTAACCAACGAAAATTTGCGTAATGCCGATAGCAATGAGTCAGCTTTCGGAATGCATCAAGCCGATGCCGGAAGCGATGCTTATGATCGCGATTTCGCGCTCAGCCTGCTCGCTAAGGAGCAAGATGCAATTTATGAAATCAATGAAGCGCTGAAGCGCATCGAACAGGGAACTTATGGCATTTGTGAAATGTCTGGACAGCTCATCCCTGAAGAGCGCTTGGAGGCTCTACCCTTCACGCGTTTCACAGTCACGAGCCAAGCTCGAATCGAAAGTGAACAACGTGGAGGTCGCTGGACGCGTCCTGTCCGCTCACTCTTCGGTCTCGATGAATCCGCCGACGCCGATGACGATGACGATGACGATGACGCTACCGACACATCATCGAAATCCAAGCAGGCTGCAAATGAGTCCCTTGACTTCGGAAAAGAATAATCTAGCCTCACGCCCCGTTTTTTATGCCGAGAGAAATTATCATCCTTGAATGCACTGAGGCCAAGGCCGAAGGCAAGCCCACATCTCGCTATGTGAGCACACGCAACAAAAAGAGTCCACAGACTCCTGGCCGTCTTGAGAAAGTAAAATTCAATCCTTTCCTGAAACGCCGCACACTGCACCGCGAGATTCGCTGATTCTAAGGCACTTCTGATCTTAAGATACCATGCAACCCAAGACTACCGAGAGGCTCATTTCCCTTCGTAAAAACAATCGCCGTATGCCTCGGCGTCGTGCGGACATTCCGCTCGAAAAGCTTACCTACAGCAATCCTGATATCCTTCAGCGCTTCTTAACTGAAACAGGAAAACTTCAACCACGGCGCGTGACTGGATTGCCAGCTTGGCTTCATCGCAAAGTTTCGAGCGAAGTTAAGCGCGCGAGAGCCGTCAATCTTCTGCCTTGATCGAGGTTTAGTTCTTACTTTTCGTCTTTGATGTAATATTTCCCGCTGTGGCGAAAGCTTCAGCGGGATTTTTTATCCCTCATAACCTTTACATTTCATGGCCGTGTCTAAGCTGAAAGATACTCAAAGCGAGCGTGATGAGCGCCGTCTTTCGATCGACCGAGTTGGTGTCAAAGATGTGCGTTTCCCTCTGCGAATTCGAGATCGTGATCAGAGCACTCAGCATACCGTTGCAACAGTCAATATGGCCGTTGATTTGCCTCATCACTTCAAAGGCACTCACATGAGCCGCTTTTTAGAGGTCTTGCATGCGCATGGAAGGGAATTGACAGTCACTAGCATCGCAGCCATCCCGCAAGAACTCATGGCAAGGCTGCATGCCGAGAAGGCCTATGTCGAAATGCGGTTCCCTTATTTTCGCGCTAAATTTGCTCCCGTTACAAAGGCTGAAGGATTGCTTGATTATGGAGTGATTTTTGAGGTGAACGCAGAAGGCGATAAAATCGATTATGTCGTCACGGTCGAAGTTCCTGTGACCACGCTTTGCCCCTGCTCGAAAGCGATTAGTGAGCGTGGAGCCCATAACCAAAGAGGGCTCGTTAGTCTATCCGTGCGGTTTCGTCAGCCGATTTGGATCGAAGATTTGATAGAATTGGTGGAATCGAGTGCTAGCTGCGAACTGTTTAGTGTTCTCAAGCGTCCCGATGAAAAAGCCGTTACCGAGCGTGCTTATGACAATCCCGTTTTTGTGGAAGATCTAGTGCGCAATATCGCCTTGAAGGCAGGGAGTCATAAACTAATCAATTGGTATCGAGTTGAAGCCGTCAATTTCGAATCTATTCACAATCACAATGCCTGGGCTGTGATCGAACGAAAAGCTGGCATAATCTAAGGACGGAAAAGCTCTTTAACAAATTTCTTAACATGGTGCGAG
Organism: Prosthecobacter sp.; assembly: GCA_044355075.1. GTDB lineage: Bacteria > Verrucomicrobiota > Verrucomicrobiia > Verrucomicrobiales > Verrucomicrobiaceae > Prosthecobacter. The sequence continues at coordinate 12,321 of JBIKYV010000092.1, read as the reverse complement.
ACCATGCTGCTAGAGTAACAGCCCGGTGTTATCTGATAAGATTGCAGGGAGTTAGCCGCCTATTGCCCATGAAAAAAGGCCTCATTCGAGGAACTTGCTTCATCGAAAAACTTTCAGGTTACTTTGAAATGGATAATTTCACTCTACAGGCTTGTAACTGATTACTTTTGCACTGCGTAGCGGAGTACTGATGCCAGTTTCGTGCGCATGTCTTTGCGCTCTACGATCATGTCCACAAGGCCATGCTGCATCATGAATTCTGCGGTTTGAAAGCCCGGTGGCAGATCTGCGTGAGTGGTTTCCTTGACCACGCGTGGCCCTGCGAAACCGATCATGCATTTGGGTTCAGCAATGATGAGATCACCTAAAGTAGCAAAACTAGCCGTGACTCCGCCTGTGGTTGGGTGAGTCAACACCGAGATGTAGGGCAATTTGGCTTCGGAATGACGCGCGAGTGCGCCACTGGTTTTGGCCATCTGCATTAGGCTCAGAATTCCTTCATGCATTCGGGCACCACCCGAGGCAGAGAAGACAATGACGGGTTTGCGTTCACGAGTGGCCGTCTCGATAGCACGCGTGATTTTTTCTCCGACCACACTGCCCATGCTAGCTCCTAAGAAGCGGAAATCCATCACCGCGAGAACGACAGGAATGGATTCAATGTCAGCGCGACCCGTCACCACGGCTTCTTTTAGCCCCGTTTTGGACTGGTAAGCGCGTACTTTATCCACGTAGCCTTTGAAGCCGAGCGCATCGACAGAATCGATCTGGAGATCCATTTCGTCGAAGGTTCCTTCGTCGACCATGCTCGCGATTCGTTCACCGCTGCTGATGGTAAAGTGGTAACCACAATGAGTACAAACTCTCAGATTTTTGGCCAAAGCCTGCTCAAATAAGCTTTCACCGCACGAAGGGCACTTGGTCCATAATCCTTCGGGCATGTCTTTCTTTTTCTCGCCCAGGTCATCAATCGAACGTTTTTTGAAAAATCCCATGTGAAAGCTTTTGTCCCATTGCGTGGAACTCACGCCTCCCAATTCTCCAGGAATTCAGACTACTGGAGGGCTGAACACTCGTTCAGCCTGAGAGAGATGAGTTCCGGCGCGCCGGATTCAGGTCCCAGATTAGGCACGAGCTGCCGTTATGACCACCACTTTTTGCACGCCAAAATGGGAGCGAAGAACTCGTGCACACTCATGGGCTGTTGCACCCGTGGTCAAAACATCATCAATCAGCAAGACGTTGGGCCAGTTCTTTTTGGGTAGAATTTTTTGCGAGAGCCAACCGCCATAGCTGGGTGCAAAGACACCACGCATGTTTTCGAGTCTCTGATTTCGACTCAGTCGGACTTGCCTTGGTGTGCGCCTAGATCGTCGTAAGAGAGCCTGTGGCTCAATGCCCGTGTCCTTGGAGAGCTGCCTGCAGAGTTCCCAGCTTTGATTGAACCCTCGATACAGCTCGCGAGACCAATGCAAGGGCACCGGCACTAGCATCCAATCGGATAAATTCTCTGATGTCAGCCTCGAGTCCTGTAAAGCTATAGAGATCGCATGTGCCAAAACACCACGAAGAGCTAAATCCCGGCGATATTTAAACTGATGAATGAGTTCACGAAGAGGGCCTTCTGCTTTGTAAGCAGAAATGGCGTAATCAAATGCCATGCGCCTTCCGTCGCAATTTGGACATAGGAAAGGTTGATCGATTTTGCCCAAAAAGGGTTCACCACAAATGCTGCAAAAGGGAGGCTGAATGGGATTCAACTGCCTGCGACAATCGGGGCAAAGCCAGCGATCCATCTTTGGGCCTGAATCCTTAGCTTCGATGAGCACATCGCAGCTAAGGCATGTGCGAGGATAGACCATGTTCAGAGAGAAACTTATAGTCTCTCTCCACATTTGTTGGAGAACTTTCGCTGACTCGGATTTGTTGGTCTCGACCATCAACCTGTAGCTTGAAAATCTTCTCTCGTTTGTCTCAATACGCATTCAGCTACGCTGCAGGGCCGTGACTTCTAAATTGGCCTGACGTAAGCGGGATGAGACTTCTTTGATGAGGGCTAGGAGTAATTTGATTTTTAGATGAGGCAAAGCGTCTGCTAGTGAGGTAAACCACTGGCGAGTGACTACCAAACAGGTGACCTGATCTATGGCCATCACATCGGCGGAGCGGGGCGAGTTATCGAGAAAAGCCATTTCGCCCGCCGTCATGCCTGCTGTTAAAACATCGACTCGGCGCTTCAAGCCCCCCTCTTCGGTAATTTGCACTTCGACATTGCCCTCAATTAAAACAAACATCCGATCCGAATTATCTCCTGTTCGAATCAGAATTTCACCGGGGTTGAAGTTTCGTTTTTCTAGATCCCTTTCCAAAATTTGGATTTCGCTATCGGTGCAGCTTTGAAACACCGAGCATTCCTTTAATTCTAGTGCTTTGGCAGGGCGCCAAGCCACGCCTGTTACTGACATTAGAAGCGAATCTTCGCAAAACTCTAGAGCAGCATCAACCGTCAAAAAAATCGACGACGAAGGCACTCCGGCTTCAAGCAGACGAGAGGTAAGATTTCCAGGCTGACAAATGACGATTTCAACTCCAGAACTAGCTAGTCTCTTCCGTAAATCAGCAACTAGACGAAGACTCACAGCATTGGCAGTAACAACGGCTCTGAGGTCTAAGATAAGGTGCTGACATCCTGCATTCGACAATTGAATCGCGTGCCGCACCACGGGTTCCAAAGTGGTAAAAATCAATCCACCTTGAAGCTCTAAGACTTGAATTTGCGCGCCATGTGTCTTGAGAGTTTCTCGCGCTGAGCTTGGTAAGCGGCGGCGTGCCGTAACTTCACCTCCTTGGTAGGAAAGTCGAACGGCCGTTCTTGGTGTTGCCGTTGGGTTCATCATGTGCAGTGAAAGTTCACGCGCTAAGTCCATGCAGACTTTGATGCCCCGTAGACTATTGCCTTGGGCGTCTAAAGGTGGCGAGAAGACACCGATCCCAAGCTGACCAGGCAGGACGGCTAAGATTCCTCCGCCCACACCACTCTTTGCGGGCAATCCGACGCGATAAATCCATTCTCCTGACCAGTCATACATGCCGCAGGTGGCCATGACTCCAAGAATATTGTCCACATATTGCGCGGACACCGCTCTTCGTCGTGTTAGGGGTTGAACTCCTTGATTGGCAAGGGTGGCACCCATGAGGGCAAGGTCACGACACGTGACGCGAATCGAACATTGCTTAAAATACGTCTCAAGTGTCTCATGAGGATCTTCATCCAGAATGCCGAAGTTTCTCAGCAGCCAGCCAATAGCTCGGTTTCGGTGTCCAGTTTCGCTTTCACTGCGATAAACCAACTCATCTATATCCAAGTCACGGCCTGCAATGTCGCCGAGGTAAGATTGAAGACGTTCAAAGCGTGATTTGCTATCTTTCTGAAGAACCTGTCCGCACGTCGCAATTGCACCTGCATTGATCATTGGATTAAAAGGTGCCCCCGTCCCCTCTTTCAAGCTAATGGCATTAAACGCCTCACCTGATGGCTCAACACCAATGCGCTTCAAAACATGTTCCTCGCCTCTGTCTTCAAGAGCTAGACCATAAGCAAGAGCTTTGGATATGGATTGAATGGTAAATAGCTGTCGTGTATCACCGACCTCATAGACGTGACCATCTCTTGTTGCGATGCAGATCCCAAACCAGTGCGGATTAGCTTTGGACAGCTCGGGAATATAGTCGGCAACTATGCCGTCCATGAGACTGGCATAGCGAGCATGGAGATTTTCAAGATACTCCTGGATGGGTGAGAGCATTTTTATGCCATAAGCAAGCCTTATGCCGATGATGGTAGTATTTTTTTTATTTTGTCCGCAGGGAATGGATGCCTGCAAAAATTTGGTCACAAAGGCTTCGTTTGACCAAAGTGCCCGCTGAGTTCACGTGTGCTGGTAGCAAGACTCAAGCTTACTAAAAAATATCGTGGATCCACTTTATTTGATTGATGTGATCGGACCCTTTTTCCGTGATTATGATCGGCGCGTCATCAATTGGTCAAAGATACCTTGGCAGCATGTGGGGCATCAGGGAGATGCATGGTGGCAAAGAGTTTATCAGGACCTCAATGTTTTAGCGAGGCAGGCCGTCTCTTGGGGCTTCAATGCCGCTTCGATTGATGATGTGGCGCATTTGGCAGATCACGCATATTTAGAACCTGAGGTCAGGCAGCGCATCAGTCGTTATCGTAACGAAATGAAGCAATGCTTTCAGGTATTGCATGAGTGCGGCTTAGCCATTTACGTGACGATGGACGTCATGTCGATGACACCTCTGCTTCGTCAACGATTGAAAATCAAAGGCTGCAATTCCCATCAATACCTTGTTGAGCTGTTGAATGGATTTTTTGAAGATTTTCCATGCGTTGCCGGCGTGATTCTGAGGATTGGAGAATCAGATGGGAAAGATGTGAACGATGACTTTCATAGCGAGTTGACGGTGAGGACTCCAGAAGATGCCAGAGATCTCTTGCAGACTCTCTTGCCTGTCTTTGAAAAAAACGATCGCAGGCTTGTGTTCAGAACTTGGACGGTAGGTGCCTATCCGATAGGTGATTTGATGTGGCATCGAGGTACCTTCGCCAAGGTCTTTGATGGTATTTCTAGCCGTCACTTAGTGGTATCTATGAAGTATGGTGAGAGCGACTTTTTTCGCTACTTGCCACTGAACCGAAATTTTTTTCGAACTTCTTTGCCTAAGATCGTCGAGTTGCAAACTCGCCGGGAATATGAGGGATGTGGTGAGTATCCAAGTCCCACTGGTTGGCTTTATGAGCAATACATTCGTGAACTCAAGCAAGCAGATCAAATCATTGGCTGCATGGTCTGGTGTCAGACGGGCGGATGGGTGCCTTTCCGCCGTTTGGCATTTCTGGATCAAGAAGCAGTTTGGATAGATGTGAACACTTACACGACAATACGTCTTTTTAAGGATGGATGGTGTGTCGATGACGCTTTGCGAATGTTCGCTAAAGAGCGCAAACTCAAAGACCCCGACGCATTGATTGAACTTATGCGCTTGGCTGATGAGACCGTCACCAAGTTGTTATACATTGAAGAGTATGCGCGCCAAAAGTTCTTTTTTCGGAGAGTTAGGATTCCTCCCCTGCTGCAAGTTTACTGGGGAAATATTTTCATCTCTCATGCCTTGAGGCGTTTGCTAAGATACTTTGTTCGCGACGTGGATGCGGCACTAAGCAGTGCGAGACGCTGTCTGGACAATCTACAAAACATGCGAGTATTGGCTAAGCGTGCTGGAGTTCCTGTCGAAGATATTGATTACATGAATGACACCTTCCAATTGATTGCGCTAAGCCGTGAGTATTACTTTGCCGAAGATGCCGAGAGTATAGAGCAGCGAATTTTAGAAACTAAACGCGCTTACAAATCCAAATATCCCAAGCGCGGACTCAGGCCGCGATATCGGATCAAAACAGATTTCAAACCTTTATTCTTCAATCCTCGTTATATGCTTTTGGCTTTCGCTTTTTTGATGAGAAAGAAGCGTGGTTATCGAGTGGTGGATCGAATCATCATTCTGAATGGTCTTTCGCTGATCTATCGACTGATCGTGAGCCGAAGACCTCATTGGATTCCTGGTTTTGCCTCAAAAAGCGCCATGGGCGTCGACGTGGTCTTTAAATGAGGGCCTTGGTGCTAGATTTCTCTCTTTCTTTCGTGGAGCAAGCTGCCAAGATGAATTTACACGCTGCCCGACATGCTCTCAGAAATCGCCTCCGTCGCTCATTCTCTTGGTATTCTAAACGAACACTTGACGCTTTATGGAACTGATAAAGCCAAGGTCTCACTGAAGGCATTGAAGGATAAGCCGCAGCGCGGCAAACTCATTCTTGTATCAGCCATCACCCCGACACCTGCGGGTGAGGGTAAAACTACCGTCTCCATTGGATTAGCACAGGGGTTGAAGAAAGTTGGCAAGAGTGTTGCATTGGCTCTTCGCCAGCCATCCATGGGGCCAGTCTTTGGCCGAAAAGGAGGTGCCACGGGCGGCGGGAAAAGCACGGTGCAGCCATCGCAGTCCATTAATCTTCATTTCACGGGAGATTTTCATGCAGTTACGAGTGCACACAATCTCCTGAGTTCGGTGATTGATAACCAACTTGTGAATCAGCAAACTCGCTTATCATTGACAGGTTTGCTTTGGAAACGTGTGATGGATGTCAATGATCGCGCTTTGCGTCGTATCCAGACAAGTGTAGGCTCTGCGACGGAGCGTTCGACCGGTTTTGATATTACGGCAGCTTCTGAGGTAATGGCGATTCTGTGCCTTTCTGAATCTCTGCATGATTTACGAACTCGTCTGGATCGAATTGTGATTGGATTTACTGCAGAGGGAGAGCCAGTTTTAGCCCGGGAAGCAAGGGTCACCGGGGCTTTGCTGGCGCTGCTGCGTGATGCGCTTCAGCCAAATCTAGTCCAATCGGTCGAATGTGTTCCAGCATTTCTCCACGGAGGCCCTTTTGCTAATATTGCGCACGGTTGTAATTCGGTGTTAGCTACAAGAATGGCTCTAGCTTATGCAGATTATGCCGTCACAGAGGCAGGTTTTGCGTTTGATTTAGGTGGTGAAAAATTCATGCACATCAAGTGTCGGCAGTCGGGATTAAAACCGGATGCGATTGTCATTGTGGCTACCGTGCGTGCTTTGAAGATGCACGGAGGTGTTGCCTTGGATGCATTGACTCAACCTAATTTGGTGGCTCTAGCTCGTGGGCTTGATAACCTCGCTGCCCATCTTGATAGCGCATCGCATTTCCAACGTCCAGTCGTGGTGGCGATTAACCAATTTACAAATGACAGTGATGAAGAGATTGAACTCGTGAAGCAATTCTGCCAATCCAGAGGTGTGGCTTGTGCTCTAGCGAATGTTTTTGGAGAGGGTGGGGAAGGTGCAGTTGAGTTGGCCGAAACGGTGCTATCAGTTTTGTCTACTCATTCAAATGGGGAAGCCTTGCCATTTCTCTATGAAGCTGAAGACTCGGTCGAGCATAAACTAAATTCGATCGCCACTCGCATCTATGGAGCGGAAGGTGTGCTGCTGACTCAGGAGGCTCAGGTTAAATATTCGTTATTCCAAAAAAGTGGTTTTGGGCATTTGCCGTTATGCATGGCAAAGACTCAAAACTCATTGTCGGATGATGCTTCGAAATTAGGGCGTCCCGATGGCTTCAAGATTACTGTTCGTGACTTTGAAATTGCGAATGGTGCCGGCTTTCTGGTCGCTTTGACAGGTAGCATGATGCGAATGCCGGCTTTACCCAAGGTTCCTGCTGCTGAGCGCATCGAAGTCTCGGAAGATGGAGTGATCGGTGGTATTTAAGAAACAAAGATCATATCAGCTAACAAAAAGCGCGGACTGATGATCCGCGCTTTTTTATTTCTTGAAATGGAAGATTGCTTAGCTTTTTACCGCAATTCCTTTGATAGTTGGCGTCTCATCCATGCTATCAGCAGTCATGATGGGGATGTCTTGAGTGATAGGCCAGATGGCATCCATATTTAGCTTTTCAGGCGGACTCATTTTTAGCTCTGGTAATGATGCTGTAAAGGATCTGTAGGCCAGAGGAATCGTCGTGACGCAGATTCTTTCTGCACCGAGTCGTTGCACATGAAGCGCTGCCAATTGAGGACGACTGGATTCGATCACCAGCTTGTCACCAAGGGCGAAGGGCTCTTCTTTAGAGCTCGAACTTGGCAATACGATTTCAAGATCGACATCCTCGATCTCAGCCGACCTCACTCTCACGACCCAACCTGAAGTTACGACATCATCAATGCTAAGGGGTCGCTGGCCTACCACTTTGTAGCTGCCAGTGATGTAGATAGGATGCTCGTGTTTATAGTTACGAATATAGGATCTTTTCAGTAGATCATTCTTCACGGCGAGCTGCTCGTGAGAGTAAGGATAGAATTCTGACAGAAGATCTCTTGCGCCGAACTTTTTCCCATTGGGCACGCTGAATGTGCTCCAGGGGCGTAGTGGTTCGAGTTTATTAAATTTAGCGAGGACTTTATAGTTAAAAGGTTTTTCCGGTTGCGCAAAAACCATGATACTGAAGAACCAGCAGAAGGTGGTTGCTCCCATTAAGAGAGTGATGAGGATTGCCCACCAAAAGATGGAGCCACTACCTTCCTTTTTTTTGGAAAAGCTGCCGCCACCGTAAGAACGGTATTCGCTGCCGTCGCTTAGAAATCGAACATGCATATCAAAAGTGAGAAATTTATTATAATTATCAGTACAAGATGCCTAGATTCTACTGGCTCAGTGAATAATGAAAAGTTTTTTGTGTGAATAACTTGAAATAAATCTCTGCTGGTCAGGCAGTTAAGTTGTTTTGGGTTCGAACGAAGTGCCGCAACCGCAGTTGCGCGAAGCGTTAGGATTGATTACTCGAAAGCCTGAGTCATTTAAGGATTCAATGTAATCAATTTGACTGTTGTTTAGAAAGTTTAGACTTTCGGGATCCACGAGAAGACTAACGCCTTGGTGTTGATAGATGGCGTCATCAGCCTTTGCTGTATCCACCTTCATTTGATATTGCCAGCCTGCACAGCCACCTTTTTCCACGCTGACTCGTAGACCTGATCCTTCGGGAGCATGTTTTTCTGCTAAAAGGATTCGCAAGTGGTGTGCTGCCGTATCGGTGAGGGAGACCATCGTAAAGAGTAGAAAGACGGATGATTTGTAGTGCCGCCCTTTTCACAGGCGTTTGACGGTTGCAAGAATTACGCCAAGCCTGAATCCACTTTTTTCATCGACATGTCGAAAATCCGAATTCTCCCAGACGCCCTCGCTAGCCAAGTTGCTGCGGGGGAAGTGGTGGAGCGGCCCGCAGCTGTCATTCGGGAGCTTGTGGAAAACAGTCTCGATGCAGGGGCGAGTCATATTACGGTCGAAGTTCAGCGTGGGGGTGCTGCGCTCATTCGGGTGGTCGATGATGGTAGTGGAATGGGGCGGGAAGATGCGCTGCTGAGCATCGAGAGGCACGCGACTAGTAAAATCCGAACCAAAGAAGATTTAGAGGCGATCTTAACGTTTGGTTTTCGTGGAGAAGCACTCCCGAGCATTGCGAGTGTTAGTCGATTTCGGCTTTCGACACGTGAAGCTCAAGCGCTCACCGGTACGGAGGTTGAGATTCATGGCGGGCGATTGTCGTCGGTCAGTGAGTATGGTGGGGCTGCTGGCACGACGGTGGAGGCTAGGTCTTTGTTTTTTAATGTTCCTGCCCGTCGAAAATTTCTCCGATCTGAAGCAACAGAGAATTCGCATATTGAGCAGCAGTTCTTGGTTCATGCAGTGGCTCATCCCAAAGTGGCCTTTACTTGGGTGCGTGATGGTTCCGTTGTTTTTCACCTGCCTGGCACGGAGAATCTGCTGGAGCGAATTCGTGGTTTGGTGGGTGAGGACTTGGCGCGTCGCTTGATTGAGGTGCCCGAGCAGACAATACAGGGCATTCGCTTGCATGGGTTCATCGGCGGTCCCGGCCTAAGTCGATCCACGCGTCAACAGCAGATGACTTTTTTGAATGGTCGTCCTGTCGAAAGTCACGCGATTCATTATGGACTTCGTGAAGGCTTTCATACCTCATTGATGAAGGGGCAGCACCCTGTCACTTTTCTTTTCATGGAGATGGATGCTGCCAGGTATGACATCAACGTTCATCCAGCCAAAAAAGAGGTGCGCTTTCATGATGGCTTTGTGGTGCGAGATGCGGTGGCTAGGGCGGTTCGACAGGCTTTGGAGACGGCCAATAAATTGCCTGAGGGTAGAAAGTCACCTGAGCCAGCGGTTCGGTCGGCTCTGCCAGAAATTGCGACACCGCAGCAGCAGAGTTTTGCGCTGCATACGCCGAAAGCCGCCTTATCGCTGCAAGCTGAATCCACCGCAGTTACTTCCCGACCGATCGTGCCAGCCGCTCAGTCCGTGCCGAAAGTTAGTGGTTTTCCGCTGGTGGAAAGTTTAGCCGCTGAGGTGCCTCTAGTGCCTTCTCTAGCGAAAGTGGAAGCCCCCCTTTCAGCCAAGACGACGGATGAAGTTAGCTCTGAAATGGCTCGCGAGGCTAAAAATGAGGCACCACGCTTCCGCGTCATCGGTGTCTTGCACAAACTCTACATCTTGCTCGAGAGTTCAGAAGGCTTGGTCTTGATGGACCAGCACGCGGCACACGAGCGAGTGAACTTTGAAAAAATGCGTCGAGCCATGGAGCAGGGGGGGGTGCCCTCGCAGCGACTTTTGATGCCATTGACGATGCAAGTGAGCCCGAGGGATGCTGACGTATTGCGGAAAAACTTGGAAACGCTCAGCAAGTTAGGCATCGAGGTCGAGCCATTTGGGCCGAATATCTTCAAAGTCGAGGCCTTGCCTACGTTTTTGAAGACTGATGATCCCATGACGTGGATGGATCAGGTGATCGAGGAATTGCAAACCCTGACTCCTCGAGGTTCCAATCTTCGTTTAGGCGAGGATATGATCGCGACTACGGTTTGCCGGCACAGCATTAAGGCGAACGATAAGCTCGCTTTACCTGAGATTGATGCACTCTTGGCGGAGCTTTTTGCCTGTGAGATGCCTTACTGCTGTCCGCATGGAAGACCTACCTTGATTCAGATGTCGATGCGCGAGCTCGAGAAAAAGTTTGGGCGATTGGCTCCTTGAGAGGGATTGATTTCAGAGTGGACATGACCCCTGCCAGCGCCCAAGTATCGGGCTGAATTTACCCCATCACTTATGGACCCTGAAATGACGATGCTTGAATGCGAAGAGGCCATGACCAAGGCCGTCGAATATGCTGTGCACGAGTTTGCTGCTGTACGCACGGGAAAGGCATCTCCAACTTTGGTCGAAGGTTTGGATGTACACGTGCACAGTTATGGCGCGCACATGAAGCTGAAGCAGTTAGCCATGATCACCACGCCTGATGCTCGGCTAATCCGCATTGAGCCCTTTGATTCATCCACTCTGCATGACATCGATCGTGCGATCCGTGAGTCACGTTTGGGCTTGAATGGTTCGATCGAGGGGAAAGTGATCCGTTTGCCGATTCCAACCTTATCGCAAGAGCGTCGTGAGCAAATGGTGAAGCTCGTGAAGCAGATGGGAGAAGAGGCCAAGGTGCGCATCCGCTCAGCGCGTCGTGACGCCATGGAAACGCTGAAAAAGGGTGAAAAAGAAAGCATCATCACCGAAGATGATCTGCATCGTCTCGAGAAAGAAGTGCAGGTCATGACAGACAAGAAGATTGCTGAAATTGACCAGCACATGGTCAGCAAGGAGAAGGAAGTCCTCACGGTTTGATAAGGCGTTTGCATGTTCCCTCCCGCCGATTTTTTAGACCTCAGCCATACACAGCATGGCATCTTGTTTCCTGTGGATCAGCCGGTGTGGCATGCCTTGGGACACATTGAATCTTACCTGGGGTTTCGCCTTCAGCGTAATGTATTGTCTGCGGTTCCGCCTGGTGTGCATATGGGGGAGGATGTGTTTATTGACGAAGGTACCATCATCGACCCCGGTGTCGTGATCAAAGGTCCAGCCTGGATTGGGCGGAACTGCCATCTGCGCGCCGGATGTTACATTCGCGAAAACGTCATCGTCGGGAATGGCTGTGTCCTTGGAAACTCCTGCGAGTTCAAAAACTGCGTGCTGTTTGATGAGTGTGAGGTGCCGCACTTCAATTATGTCGGAGATTCGATTTTAGGTTACAAAGCCCATCTGGGGGCAGGTGTCGTGCTTTCAAATGTTCGCTTAGATCGCTGCGAAGTGACGGTAGATGATGGCCGCTGTGTTCATGCGACCGGACTGAGAAAATTCGGCGCCATCATCGGTGATTGTGCCGAAGTGGGCTGCAACAGTGTGCTGAACCCTGGCACGCTGATCGGTCCGCGTAGTATTGTCTATCCTTTGTCGAGCGTGATGGGTCTGCTGCCAGCGGATAGCATTCTGAAAACACGTCAGCAGCAAGTGGTCGTGGCACGAAAGTAGAGTGAGCCGCTGCGGACACATTCCCGTCAGTTCCGGTCAGCACTGCGCGCAAGCTTAAACGACTTGTGGCGTAGTCTTCTCCCTCATGTCTCTCTCACGCCTACTCACTGGCTGCCTATTTTGGGTCATCGCCGCTGCCATCAGTCCGTCGTCTGCACAAAACATCCGCGCAGGCATCATCGGGCTCGATACCTCTCACGTGCTAGCCTTTACCAAAACACTGAACGCCATGCCTCAAAAGCCGGAGGTCATGGGCGTGCGCATGGTCGCTGC
>JBIKYV010000234.1:0-4180 GCA_044355075.1 Prosthecobacter sp. | reverse complement strand
GAAGGAAAAGCTGGCCACATTGGCACAACAACTCGTTGAGATGCGCATGGAGTTTTGTGCTAAGCCCATGTTGGCTCACCATTGACGAGGCCTCATGGTCTCACACTTGATCCTCTGTCACGGTCAAACAAGACCACTCATGCCCAGCAGCAAGCTGAGTTCGAGGTCGTAGCCACCCCTACAAGAGATGGTAGTGGCCTTTTCAGGAGATGCATCCCTGCTGCTAACTTTTCTCCTGTTAAGATCAATGGACATCGGCATGGTCGGATTTTTTCTAGACAAGAGGGCTTTTGCGCCGCCCCATGTTTGCCATGCCACGCCTCATCCACACCCTGCTTTGCATCAGCTTCCTGACAAATGCCGCCGCCCAGCAGCCGCAGGACCCTCATCACGCGCCCAAAGCTGCTGAGGCTAAGGTGGAAAAGCCCGCCGAGCCCGCTCCGAAAGAAGAAAAAAAAGACGAGAAGTCTGAGAAGACCTCTACCACACAGCACAGCATCACGCTAAGTGGTCAAAAGATCGACTACATCGCCACGGCTGGCACTTTGCCGCTGAAAGATGCTGAGGGTAAAACCACGGCAGAGATCTTTTACATTGCCTACACTCGCCAAGGCCAAAAGGATCTAGCCAAGCGTCCGCTGACTTTCTCCTTCAATGGAGGCCCTGGTTCTTCCTCAGTCTGGATGCACATGGGCTTACTCGGCCCCAAGCGTGTGAAGTTGCGCGACGATGGCTTCGCCGTGCCGCCGCCCTATGAGTTGGTAGAAAATGAGCATAGCTTGCTGGATGAGACGGATCTCGTTTTCATTGATCCTGTTGGCACGGGCTTTAGCCGCGCCGCCAAGCCTGACGAGGCGAAGAACTTCTTCGGCGTGAATGAAGACGCAAAAAGCATCGGCGAGTTCATCCGCCTCTACACCACGCGCCATTCGCGCTGGCCCTCGCCGAAGTTTCTTATCGGTGAAAGCTACGGCACCACCCGCGCGGCAGCTCTTAGTGGCGAGCTGATGCGCTCGCATCGCATGAATTTGAACGGCATCATGCTCGTCTCCACGGTGCTGAACTTTCAGACCATCTGGGGTGCAGAGGGAAATGACCTTCCGCATGTGCTCTACCTACCCAGTTATGCTGCCACCGCTTGGTATCACCAGAAGCTGCCTGCGGATCTCCAGAAAAAACCGCTCTCAGAGGTGCTGGCTGAAGCAGAAAAATTCGCTGCCGGTGATTACAACCGCGCCTTGCTCAAGGGCAGCTCGCTGAGCGCTCCTGAGCGCGCTCAGATTGTAAAGCAAATGGCCCGCCTGACAGGCCTGAATGAGGCCTTCCTGGAGGCATCCAACCTGCGTGTGCCCTTGCATCGTTTCAACGCTGAACTGCTGCGTGACAAGCGACTCGTGACCGGCCGATTTGACAGCCGCTACACCAATTATGTCCGTGATCCCGTGAGTGAAAGTGCCGAGAGCGATCCCAGCGCAGATGCCATTTTCAGCGCCTATGCATCCACCTTCAATCATTACCTCAGGCATGATCTAAACTTCGAAGACGATCGTCCCTACCACATCCTCGCCAGTGTTGGAAAATGGAATTGGAATGCTGAAAACGAGTTCGCTGATGTGTCGGAGGTCCTCGCCGCCAGTATGACTGCCAACCCCTACCTGAAGGTCCACGTTTCCAACGGCTACTTCGACATGGCCACGCCTTACTTTGCCAGTCGCTACACGTTCAACCACCTTCGCGTGCATCCTGACCTCATGAAAAACATCACGCAGGACGACTACACTGCCGGCCACATGATGTACCTCAACCTTCCCGACCTCAAAAAACAAAAAGCCGACCTCGCCCGCTTCCTCCGCGCCGCTTGTGCTCGGTGAAGGCAGCAAGGTCAAGAACCAACCAAAAAGCCACCAAAGGGGGAGAGCATTCCTTTGTGAAGATGGCACGCTCCTGGCGATAGCAGTCGAACCCACCATGAGCCTTCATATCAATCCCACCAAGCCGCCAACCAAGAACCCTCACCTCATCAAGTGGGTTAAGAAAATGGCTAACCTCTGCAAGCCTGACCGTATCCATTGGGTGGATGGCTCTAAGGCTGAGTATGATCGTCTATGTGAGCAGATGGTGGCAGGTGGAACCTTCATCAAATTGAACCAAAAGCAGTGGCCTGGCTGTTATTATGCCAAATCCGACCCAAGCGATGTCGCTCGTGTGGAGGAGCGCACTTTCATTTGTTCATACTCCAAAGATGGAGCTGGTCCTACCAACAACTGGGTGGACCCCTTTGAGATGAAGAAGAAGCTGCGCAGTCTCTTCAATGGCTGCATGAAGGGGCGCACCATGTATGTGCTGCCATACAGCATGGGGCCGCTGAATTCACCCATCTCGCAGATCGGTGTGCAGATCACTGACTCACCCTATGCAGTGGTGAACATGCGCATCATGGCTCGCATCGGTAAGCCAGTGTTCAAAATCATCGACGAAGGCAAAAAACGTGTTGTTCCATGCATGCACACGGTCGGTGCTCCACTGAAGAAAGGTCAAAAGGACGTGCCGTGGCCTTGCAACAAGGAAAAATACATCGTTCACTTTCCTGAGACGCGGGAAATTTGGAGCTACGGTAGTGGCTATGGAGGCAACGCTCTATTGGGCAAGAAGTGCTTCGCCCTGCGTATCGCCTCCGCGATGGCTCGCGATGAAGGCTGGTTGGCTGAGCATATGCTGATCCTTGGTGTTGAGAATCCTGAGGGCCAAAAGACCTATGTCGCTGCGGCCTTCCCTAGTGCTTGTGGCAAGACGAATTTCGCCATGCTCATCCCTCCGAAGCATTTCCAGGAGAAGGGGTGGAAGGTCTGGACAGTCGGGGATGACATCGCTTGGCTAAAACCTGGCGCCGATGGTAGGCTCTACGCGATCAATCCCGAGGCGGGTTTCTTTGGGGTGGCCCCTGGCACAAGTGACAAGACCAATCCTAATGCGATGACTTCGCTGCGGAAAAACACCATCTTTACCAATGTGGCGCTCACGCCTGATGGCGGCGTGTGGTGGGAAGGTATGACGGAAACACCGCCAGATAAATGCACCGATTGGCAGGGTAATCAGTGGACGCCTGAAATCGCGAAGGAAAAGGGTAGCAAGGCTGCGCATCCGAATTCTCGTTTTACCGCGCCGGCTTCCCAGTGCCCGACGATCGATCCTGACTGGGAAAAACCTGAGGGAGTGACCATATCCGCCATCATCTTTGGTGGACGACGCGCTACCACCATGCCGCTCATTTATCAGGCCTTCAACTGGGTTAGCGGCGTCTATGCCGGTGCGACCATGGGCAGTGAGATGACTGCCGCCGCTGCTGGCACTGTCGGCAAAGTTCGTCGTGATCCCATGGCCATGCTGCCCTTCTGCGGCTACAACATGGGCGACTACTTCCGTCACTGGATCTCCATGCAGCGTCGTCTTAGCGAGAGTCCGCGCATTTTTCACGTGAACTGGTTCCGCAAAGATAAGGAAGGTAAGTTCCTCTGGCCCGGTTTCAGTGACAACATGCGCATCCTGAAGTGGATCGTAGATCGCTCCACTGGGCATGGTATGTCGAAAGAAACTCCCATTGGCTGGGTGCCTCGCTACGAAGACATTGACTGGACCGGGCTCGATTTCTGCAAAGAGAAATTCGAAGAGCTTCAGGTCTTTGATCGTGATGCCTGGCGCCAGGAGATCCTTTCGCACGAAGAACTCTTCCTCGACGTCAAGACCCATCTGCCCAAGGAACTGATCTACGAGCGGGAGCTGCTCATCTGCCGGATGTGATCGAGGTGATAGGAATTGCTGGCACAGGTGGGATTCGGCATTAACCGTCACGCTCTTCTTGCTATGCCCGTTCCTCTTCTCGACGTAAACGCTCAAAATCTGCCTCTCGAATCTGAACTCCAGGCCGCCTTCACTCAGGTGTTGCGCCATGGCCGATTCATCATGGGGCCAGAGATGGAGATTTTCGAAAAAGAAGTGGCTGCCATGACGGGAGCTAAGCACGCGCTATCGGTCTCCTCTGGCACAGATGCGTTGCTGCTTGCTTTGATGGCTCTAGGCATCAAGCCAGGGGATGAAGTCCTCTGCCCAGCCTTCACGTTCTTTGCCACGGCTGGGGCGGTTTCCCGCCTCGGTGCAGTTCCGGTTTTCACGGATATTTGTC
>JBIKYV010000091.1:0-14688 GCA_044355075.1 Prosthecobacter sp. | reverse complement strand
CCCTGCCATACGGACTGCTACCTCGGCCATGGAGGGCGGTGGATGCACCCCGGCCTGTAAATGCGCCAGAAGCGTAGCGTCACGGACGAGGCTCCTCATCGCCTCCGCCCAGGCTTCCGCATCGTCGGGAGGGCAAAGCAGCCCGTTCAGCCCATGGGTGACCCATTCGGCGATGCCCCCCAAGTCCGAACCAATGACCGGCACCCCAGCCGCAAAAGCCTCCAGCACGACCAGCGGTCCTGTCTCAAAACCCTGCGAAGGCACCAACACCGCATCATAACCCGCCATCACTTTCACCACCTGTTCGGATGACACAGCCGGATGGATCTGAACCCTGGTATCCTCCCGCAGCCGATGAAGCACATCCCGCAGCGCCGGCTCCGCCGAATCCTCGCCAATCAAATGGCAGTGCAGTTCCACCACGAGCTCTGGGCAACGGCAAAGCACATCCGCCAGGAGACCTAGCCCCTTGGCGCGGTCCACCCTGCCAAAAAAACCCAACTTCAGCCGCTCGCCCGATTTTCCCAAGCTCCCTGTCTTCTCATCTTTACCCCTTCCCACTGGCCCCGCTAGTCCATGCCGAACCAAACATGTTTTTGCGATTGGCACGCCATTTCTCTCCAAAACCGCTTTGGACCATGCACTCAATGCGACCACACGGCGCATACCTGCTAGCCAGCGCCGCACCGCTTGCGAACGCTGATGGATAAGAGGCCACATGCGAAAGGGTGCCTTCGAGAGAAAGGGCGCCGTCAGGGGCGAAAAGACGGACACCCCCCATGCAAGCGATTTGCTCATCCCCAAACTGTGGAGAGTGCAAGCCGCACAACGCAGGGGCGTGAGCTGTCCATCACAAGGAATTTGCCCCCAACGCAGCAGCGTGCCACGACCACACGCCAACGTTGGCGTGTGATAAGTATAAACACAGGGGATGCCTACCGAACGCGCCGCCTCTAACCACAAAACCGACACTGAGGGCGTAAACGCGTGAAAATGAACCACACTCGGCTTTTTCTCTTTCAAGAGTCGGGAGAAAACCGCTGCTGAAGTGGGCTCTCCTGCCCCATAAAGCTCGGCCTGGCGCATCTGAGATGGAGCAGGCACACGATGGGAAGTCAGCCGCATGCGATGATCTGTCACTAGCTCCGTAACCTTTGGCGAAGCCACAGCGACCTCACTCTGCCATCCTAGACTGGCCAACTCCGCCGCCAGCGCCTGCACATAGATCTCCGTGCCCCCACAGGGATCAGGAAACCAAGTGTATGGCACGTGTAGAACCTTCACGAGTCAACAATAGAAACTGAACCCTCCGCCTCACGTCCCAGCACCAGCAGTTCATGACCATACCAGAGTCGGCTGTAATGCTCCTCTGCGATCACCTTCAAACCTTCTTCGGCCGCCCATTGACGTACTTGGTCCAGCGGCACCTCGCTGATCCACTGGCGTGCCATCACGAGATCATGGAGGCGATTCATGGCACGCTTCCAGAATGGGCGCAGACACACATCTTTGTAGATCATTCGCCCTTCAGGAGCCACAAGACGGAAAGCAGCGCGTAGAAACGTCTCTTGCATCGATGGCGGCACATGATGAATCACGTCGATCATCATGACGACCTCCCATTTCCCTGGCAGTCTTTCTAGACTGTCCATTCTCTCAAAACGCAATTGACTGGCGGGGAACTGCCCAGCCATTGCCTGCCAGGTCTCGCACGCAGTCTCCAATGCAGGGCTGCTAACATCCGTACCTAATCCTTCCCGAACACGGCCTTCTACCACAGCACGCAGAAGGAGTGCACCCGTGCCGCAGCCGATGTCGAGCACGCGTGCGGCGGATGTCATGTGGGCCAGCAGCGGTTCCAAAGGGCAGATCAGGGGCCGCAGACGCTGGAGGAGACGGCGAGAGATCATGGGTTCGAAATCAAAAGAGGCCTCACTTGGCAGCCACCAGCACAGTGACGATCCAGATCAGCACAGCCCAGCTGGCACGATCCCGCAGAGCGAACACCACAGGATCATGATGGATGCCACCGCGGTGGACAATAATCAGGACACGCGTGAGCCAATAGAGCAGAGCAGGCAGTACCAGCCATAGCCACTGTGAGTTCTGGTGGATGGCACGAACCTCTGCACTATTCAGGTACAAGGCCACCACGAGCAGAGAAGTATTCGCCCCAGCACAAGCCAGACCAAGGAGCACCAAGCGATCCTGGGAGCGGTAAGGGCGACGGGAAGCAGAGACATCGAGCCGTGGAGATTCCGCCTGCGCAGCGACCTCAGCATAGCGCTTCACCAGCGCCAGGGTGCAGAAGAGGAAAAGACAAAAAACCAGCGTCCAAACACTAACGGAAATGCCTGCCACTGCTCCGCCATAGAGCACGCGCAAACCGTAAAAGGAAGCTAGAGCCACCACATCAAGGGCGAGCAGCGTCTTTAACCGCCATGTGTAACTCAACGCCAGAATGGCGTAGCAGGCCAACCACCAGCGTGCCATTTCCGGCTGCTCCAAGGCGAGCAGTAGCGTCAGGCAGCCGAGAAAAAACGCGGTTACTAGAGCTACAGGCACAGATACCTGGCCTGCGGCCAAGGGCCGATAGCGCTTCTGCGGGTGCGCACGGTCCGCACGCACATCCGCCAAATCATTCAACACATAGACCAAAGACGCCAAGAAGCTGAAAGCCGCCATGGCAGACAGGGAGCCGAGCACGCATGACTCCTCACGCCAGCGTCCGCTGAGCAGCAGTGGCAGCAGACACAGCAGATTCTTGCTCCATTGATGAGGGCGCAAAAGGCGCAACAGTGCTTTCCAGTTCATGCTTTTTCCGCTGAAACCGCGATCACATGGCCATAAGACTTAATTTCACCCACCGGGCTGCCATCGGCCCAACGCACCTCGTAGCCCGCTCCACGTAGCAGTCCTAGTAGCCCAGACGAACTACCACCCGAGACAGCCCAAGCGTAGGGATGCACCTCCACCACGATCAGGCGCGGACGCCGCACGGGGTCTGCCAATAACCTGCACCCACCCCGGAGTGCGGCTTCTTCAAAGCCTTCGATATCGATGAGCATGAGATCCAGCTGACCATCCCCCAAAAGCTGATCCAGTGTGGTCATTTCCACACTGAACCCACCATCATCTCCAGCTCCTGGCAAAAGCCCCGACTGCACATCCTGGCTATGCCACACCGCCTTGCCAGGTTGGTCAGAAAGAGCCATCGGCACCACCTCTACGACCTCCTGCACGCCATTCAGTCGAACATGGGATCGCAGGTGCGCTAGATTCCGAGGGTCTGCCTCCACAGCATAAACTCGGCCTGCAGCCCCCGTGCGCCCTGCCATCGCCACCGCATAGAGCCCGACATGAGCACCGACATCCGCAATCACATCACCGGGCCGAATGGCGGGCAGCAGTACCTTCCACACCTCCGGCTCATACACGCCACCCAAATTCCGCCACTCTGGGAGGACTCGGATGCGGTCCATGCCATTGATCATGCGTGGCAATCCGGAATCCCCGGCCATGCACTTCAGCAACCCTTCATAAAAAGGCCGCAGCAGCGTCCAAAGGGGCTCCAGACGACTGAGTCCAGGCAGGTGCCGCAACTTCACCGAAATGGTTTCAAGATAGGTCATGAAGGCACATGGGTCTTACGCACGAGAACCGTGAGGTCCGCCCCTAGCAGCGGCGTCCAGAGTGATCGCCATTTTGCCAGCCGACCGAAGCAGTGGCATTTTTCCACCTTCAGGCCATGGCGGCCCATGACCATGCGCAATGCGTCTAGCGTGAAATGGTGCAAGTGTTGCCCATCCCAGGCGTGGATAAACTCAGCGTCTGAAGTATCCGCCGTGATGGGCAACCGACCGAACAGCAGGTCGATGCGTCGCTTTAGGTAGGCCAGGTTCGGCACCTGCACCACGGCCACACCACCCGGCTCTAGCACCCGCGCGATTTCCCGCACCGCGTGCTCCACATCGAAGACATGCTCAAGCACCATGATCATCGTCAGCGCAGAGAAATGGCCATCAGGGAAGGGCAGATCCGCCTTATCTAGATCGTGTGTCTGGCAGCGAATGCCGTGCGTGCGCTCCAGTACCTGCCAAGCACCTGGAAAGGAAGCTATGTCCACCCCATAGGACTCCTGAGCCATGCCACGAATAGGCAGGATGAAGTCTCCAGAGCCACAGCCGATGTCCAGCGTGCGATTGAAGGGCGCACACTCCCGCAGCAGGTGATAGACCACGCCATGCCCATGATCACGGGGCGTCTGCTCTGCTGGCAATCTATAGATGAACGAAGGCCAGTCCCCCCGCTCATACATTCCCTCCCAATCTGCGGCAGTAGCTGAAGAATAATGCTGGGTGTAATAGGCCTGTGCGTCGAAGTGACTCATGGTCGTTGATTGCTTAAACTAGCATTGCGGAAAAAAGAAAAAAACTGCTGCCGGAGCCGATCCCCCAGCCCGGCGAACTTCGCCGCTTGGGCATACCCGATCAGCCTGGCACAAAGTGCCAACCAACGCGGCCCAGGAGGATGGTAGCCAGGACAAAGGCCGTCGAGCAAACAAACACACTCGTGAAAAAGCTGTTCATCCAGCGGAGCCGCCTGTCGGGCCAGAGACGCCACCGCCTCCACGATACGCGCCCGCTTCACCGAAGCCTTCTCCAGATGCATCGGTCGAGACCATGCCTGATGAATGCTCACGGTATTCGCCAGACAGTCTCGCAGAAAAGCCACCCGGCTGCGAGTGGAGACAGAGTCCGCACGATGCTGTCGGTAGAGCACAGCAATTTCCTCATCATGCACCCAGCGTGCACCAGCGGCCGCTGCATCCCACGCAAAACGAGCATCCTGGATAACCGGTAGCCATTCTTTCCAGGGCAGTATTTTCTCCAAAAAAACACGCCGATACAAGTAAGCCCCGGTAGGACACCAGAAGGTGGCAAAAAAAGCCAATTCAGGGTCAGCGTCCACCTCCTCGATAGAACGACGAATGATCTCTCCGGGAGCAAACCGGCCATCGGCCTGTTCGTCTAGCCGCTGCCAGTTGCCATAAACGGCATCGCTTCCAGGATTTGCCACTAGCAGGGCAGCCTGCCTAGCTAACGTACCAGGCAGCAGCACATCGTCCGCATCCAGGTATTTCACGAAATCACCATGCGCCGCTGCCGTGCCCAGATTCCTTGCATGGCTCACGCCTCGGTTTTCTGTTTGGATCAGGCGGACCTGCGGCCAGACCTGAGCCACGTAGTCCCCGGTGCCGTCCGTAGAACCATCATCCACCAGAACCACCTCAAGGCGCACGCCCTCCTGTCCCATGACACTTTCCAATGTCTCTGGTAGCCAGCGTAGCGCATTCCAGGCCGGGATGACGATAGAGATCAAAGCGCCGTCCATTCGCAGTCGTAAGCTAAATTCATCACGGGAGTCCAGCCGGGTTGAGGGTGGCCATGACTTTCCGAAGTCACATGTAGTTCAGGCAAGAGCGTTTCTTGCAGCACGAGATCCCCCTGCACAACAAGACCCACCTGCCAACGGTAAACACCAGGCAGCAGAGGCAGTGAGGCAAGTCGCAGACGCACCCGTAGCGTTCCCTCAGGCGCTTCGAACGGCTCGATGTGCAAACTGACCAACAAGGTGTTGGAGGCATCTCGCAGATGCAGGCCAAGGTTCGCTTTTGTCGCAGGACGGGGTGCGTGTAGCTCGAAACAGAATTCAGGCTCCTGCTTTTCATCAAATACATGACTCGCCTGAGAGGCAGCTTCAGGTCCGCCTGCCCACCAACGACGAATATGAAACAAATGCGCGAGATGAGGCTGCGCTTGGTGGAGGCCACGCTCTTCATAATCAGAAACCACCCCCGCAGTATCTCCAAAACCACGAACGCGCCCAGCCTCCAGCAGCATAGCTTTCGAACAAAGTCGGCGCGTGATCAGCATGTTGTGCGTGACCAGCAGCACGGTGCGCCCTCCACTAGCGGCATTTTCCATCTTACCGAGACACTTTGCCTGAAACTGTGAGTCACCCACGGCTAGCACCTCATCTACAATCAAGATCTCAGGCTCCAGATGCGCAGCAACCGCAAAAGCGAGCCGCACATACATGCCGCTGCTGTAACGCTTCACCGGAGTGTCGAGAAACTTTTCCACTTCGGCAAAGTCCACGATCTCATCAAACTTTGCCCGAATCTCCGCCTTCGTCATGCCGAGGATAGCGCCGTTCAGGTAAATATTCTCACGTCCAGTCAGCTCAGGATGAAAACCCGTGCCCACCTCCAGCAGCGAGGCCACACGTCCGCTTAGCGTGATGCGACCTTTTGTCGGCTCAGTGATGCGGCTCAGGATCTTCAGCAGCGTACTTTTGCCTGCCCCATTGCGGCCGATGATACCCACTACCTCACCACGATTGATCTCAAAAGAGACGTCATTAAGCGCCCAAAATTCCTCACGCGTGCGGCTAGTGCTTCGCTGATCCTGACCTCGCATCCAGCGCAGCGGTGACTTGATGGACTGCATGAGCGTATCGCTCAGTCGCCGGTAAGGCGCTTGACCAGACTGATGGTCTAAGGTGTAGCATTTGCTAATGCCTTCGACCGTGATGATGGGCTCTTGAGCCATGTGTTTCGCAAATAAAACCTAACAAAGGTCAGCCATGCAGGTATGTCATGCAGGCCGCCAGCACTTGTGCAGGATGAAGATTGATCATGCAGGCGATCTGATGCGCGCAGCCAGTGCGCCAATGCTGAGGCCCAGCAGGATGATGATGACAGCCCTGACAGGGCAAATCTGCCACTAAAGCGTTCACCTTCGAGTCTGGGGGAAGAATGCTACTAGGATCCGTAGGACCAAAAAGCCCAACCAAGGGTGTGCCAACAGTCTGCGCGAGGTGTAGCGGCCCTGAATCGATACCGATGAAAAGCTTTGCCATGCTCAGCAACGCGGCCAGATCAGGCAGATCAAGACGATCACGCCAGTCCACCATGTATTCCACATGGCACATTTGCGTTTCAGGATTGCCATCATGACCGCGTGCACCGATCTGGACAACGCCAAACCCCTGCGCCTTGAGGGCTTCTGCCAAAACGCACCAATGATCATGAGGCCAATGTTTGACTGGCCAACTCGGGCCGGTGTGGATCACCACCAGTTGGTCCAGGGGCAATCTAGCATCCTCAAGAGCCTTCCTGACGAAAGCCACACTTGTTGCACTCGGCCGCAGACGAACAATCTGTGGTGATGCCAGCTCTACACCGAGCTGCGTCGCGAATTCTTGAATGAGCAGACGGCGTGCACGTGGCTGAGGCGGCTGTTGTTCATCCGCAAGCTTTGGAGTGAGATCAACGGCAGGTTTCAAGACAGCAGCCAGCCAGCCACTGCCACGAACAGTACTGGGCAGCACCAAAGCAGCCACACCAGCTAAGGCGGCAATTTTGACCAAACCCGGAGATGTCACCAAAATTAACGCATGAGCTGGATGACGTTCCTTCAAGGCCTGAAGCCCAGGCAGGAGGCTCAACAAATCACCAAGCCCGCCATAGCGCCGCACGATGAGGCATGGCCGACCCATGAATGGCAACAAACGCAACCATTCACGTAAGCTCTGCAACCATGACAGGCGCTCAACCATAGAGATCTCCAGGCAACTCACCCATTCGCTCTTCCGGACAGGCCAGTAGATTCAGCTGCCGCGCATACCAGCCACGTGTTTGTTCCGTCACAGGCATAAAGGCCAGACTGTTAGCATCAAAAGAAGTCCCAAGGGAAAGCGGTGGACTGCCATAATGATGAAGCTGCAGCCTGCCGCCTTGCTGCACCTTCAGTGCCGGCACCAAGCAGCGATATTGACGCTCATGAAGCCAAGCAAGAGGCTCTGCAAAGCCACCTTCTTGATCCAAAGTGTTTTCCAGTAGGATGAATGGCCTCTGCTGCATGATCAGCTTTTCTCCCCCAGCTAAAACTTCCCGCTCCATACCTTCGACATCCATTTTGATTAAAGCAATGGGGTCTTTGATTGCCTCATCAAGCGTGGTGACCGATACCGATGCACCTTGACCGGAGTCTGAGAGCCGAATACACCCGCTATCCGAGCAATCCCCTAGCAATCGAAGATACCCTGAACGGGAACTGAGCCCCTGAGCGTGCAGTTTGACACGCGTCTCCAAACCTGCCTGAGCAGTCAGGCTACGAAGGTCGGCAAAGCTACTGGGATTGGGCTCAAAACTCACGCAAGGGCCCGTGAAATTTGGCAAGGACAATGCGAGCAATGTGAAAAATCCCCAATTCGCACCTGCATCTACAAAAGCACCCGCGCCACGCAACAGCAGACTGAGCAGCACACAGGTCTCCAGCTCATAACCCGCCGCATACTGAGCCCCATAGAGGGCATGGAATTGACTGTTGCGACCATCGAATTCTAACCAACGATTTTGATAACGAAAAAGCCCATGCGCAGGCAGACTAGGCGAGCGTGCGATACGTGGAGCCAGCCTGCGCAGCAGAGGGATGGAGCCAAAAGCTTCCGCCAAACGAATATTGGCCGGCTTGACGACCATTGAGAATGGATAGACGAAGCTCATGCTCGGTATCTTAGCTTCTCCACAAAGAGCGCTTCATAAGCGCTCACGCAGCGGGCTAGATCAAAGGCGGCACCTGACTGCGCCGTTGCGGCGGCATGGCGCGCACGGTGCTGTTCATTCATCATCTGTTCCATTGCAGCGGCGAGCGCACACACATCAGCGCGACCATTCGCAGCCAAAGGGACAAGCAGGCCAGCAGCGCCGACCATTTCAGGAATCCCCCCGATGGCTGTCGCGATGACGGGTTTGCCACACAGCAGATATTCGATGACACTCAGAGGCACACTTTCCTCTGCGAGACAGGAAGGCAAAAGCCCCACGTCAAAACCACGAATCCAAGCAGCTGCATCGGATTGATAGCCGGCATGGATGATCCAGTCTTCCGCTTGGGTTTCTTCCCGCAAACGCACCAAAGCAGGCCCATCTCCGACCAGCACCAATCGCAGGTTCTGCACTGTACGAGCGCGCAAAAGACGCAAGGCCGCCACGGCTTCATGCCAACCTTTAGCATCGACTCCACGAGCGACCATACCAAAGGTGACGCCCGCAAAGGAAGGCAAACTTGAAGCACTCGCCGAAACGCCATGACCATGGGAAATCGTCCTAATGTCACAACGTGGATTGAAGGGAAGTTGCCGCACTTTTTCTGCATTCGTGCTGGCGGGACAGATCAACGCATCCAGACGACGGAAGATGACGGCATCCTGTCTCATGTCGGGATAAGCGGTATCACCGTGATCTGTCTTCGTGATCAACAAAGGCGTGTGCTCAAA
The DNA here is from genome assembly GCA_044355075.1 of Prosthecobacter sp. GTDB lineage: Bacteria > Verrucomicrobiota > Verrucomicrobiia > Verrucomicrobiales > Verrucomicrobiaceae > Prosthecobacter. The sequence goes on along the minus strand of JBIKYV010000091.1, from coordinate 5,343 downwards.
CGCGGTGCAAACCTGTCTTGCTGCGGGCATGAGGTGTGTGTTCGCCATATCAAAACCATGCTGGCGCTGCAGCCGGCGTAGCTGCTCACTATGCAGCATCTGCTCAGGATCGAAGGCTGGCATTCGGCGGCGAAGCATCAAGGTCAGCTTGTAAAAAATGCGGTACGTTAGCGGCGTGAAGACCGGCAGGTCATGCACTAGGACCTTCGCCGACAATGCCGCCGTCAGCGCTGAATCGCCTAGACGGCTGAGCGGCACATAGCAGATGACTTTGTGCCTCTCTGATAAGCCAGAAGCCAGATTGACAAAAAACCGCTCGGCACCGCCTAGCACAAGGCTCTGGATGGACATCAAGATGTGCATGATTCATGGCAGCTGCCGGTAAATTGCCCTGGTGTTCTCGGCCACTCTTCGCCAGTCGTGAGTCATCGCTTGCCGACGCGCGGCGTGGCGCATGGCGGTCTGCTTCACGCGATCTGCGGCTAAGGTGCGCAAATGCTGAACGGTAGTCGCAACATCCCGGGCACGAGCGAGCAGTGCACCATCGGGTTTCACATACTCAGACACGCCACCCACTTGCTGGCTGACGACAGGTGCCCCGCAGGCCATGGCCTCCAGCAGCGCATTGTTGGCAGTCGCATTCTCAGGCAGGTGGAGAAAGGCAGCGCAGCTTTGGTAAAGATGCCGCAGTTCATCATCGCTAACTCGCGATCGGTAGCTGACGTTGGTCAAGCCGCTGAAATGAGGAGCTTGGTCCTCAGGAGCCAATACAACAAAGTGGATGCTTTTGTCACGGATACACTCCTGCATGATAGCCCGCATCTGCTCGTAGTCGCGCCGCGTGCCGCCGACGCTGAGCACAGTAAAGTCTGGCGGTGACTCTAGGCTTGCTGGCTGAAAGTAGTCCACATCCACCCCGTGAAGCACCGTATGGAGGCGCTGAGGATCAACCCCATGCTGGAGAAAGTAACCACGCTGGCTTTCGCTCATGAGAATGATGGCAGAAAATTGCCGTAAGGCAGAAGGACGGCGGATCACGCGCGGAAGATCCTCTGGACACTGGTGGAAAGTGCCGATGAGGGGCCGCCGCAGAATGGGAGCGAGCAGATCGAAAAAGGCTAGGTCACGCTCGCACCAAAGGTAATGGATGGGACCTCTGAAGCCGCCCAGGATGCGGCTATAGATCTCTTTTTCCAACTGAAACGAACCCCCCACGCACCAGCGGGAAGCACTGAAGCGCCGAGCGATGCGCGTTTGCCCAAGCGCCAAGCTACCCGGTGGGTCCATGCGACGCGTGACCACACAAGGCGCTGCCAAATAGTCGGCCAAAACATGATAGCCAGAGCGATGCGCCAGGATGTCATCTTGCGACCAAACCAATAGCGGGGCATTGAAGACATCAGATGACATCGGCAAACGTGCGCTCGGTGCGGCGAAAATAATACACACCGTAGGCGAGAAAACCGAGGCTGAGCACGGAAGACAAAACAAAACTCTGCCAATGAAGCTCCGTGGTGCCGCAAATGGCCCAACGGAAACCATCAATCACGCCAACCACAGGATTCAGTGAAACCACCAAACGCCCCCACTCGCCAAAGCGTTCCTCAATGATGGACGTGCTGTAAAACACGGGCGAGACGAACTGACCAAACTGCACGACAAAGGGGATGATGTAGCGAAAATCACGGTATTTCACATTCAAAGCGGTGAAGAGCAGCCCAGGCCCCAGAGCGGTGACAAAGGCCAGCGCCGTGAACAGCGGCAGGGCGCAGAGACGCCACGTCGGCACCACTCCATGCCAAATCATTAAACCCGCCAGGATCATCAGCGATATGGCAAAGTCCACAAAGGCGACTACGACTGCACTGGCCGGTAGCACCATGCGGGGGAAATAGACCTTTGAGATCAGATTTGCATTGCCCACCAAGCTGTTCGCGGACTCGCTGAGCGCATTCGAGAAGAAATACCAGGGCAACGTGCCTGCGCAGACTAGCACCGCATAAGGCACACCATCCGAAGGAAGCTGCGCCAGTGTGCCAAAAACACCTGCGCCGAGCAGGATCGTCAGCAGCGGCCGCATGACCGCCCAGGCCACTCCGATCGCGGTCTGCTTGTAACGCACCAAAATGTCACGCCAGGCCAGGAAGCCGAATAACTCCCGGTAGCGCCAGAGATCACTCCAATACTGGCGGGAGGCACGCCCTGATTCGATGATGAGCTTGCTCATGAGTGATGCTGGTTTCCTGTCACTGCCATGACCCAGTTTTGATGATCGAGATACCAGGTCACTGTTTCGCGAATACCCTGTTCAAAGTGATGCTCGGCATGCCAGCCAAGCTCACTCTGGATCTTGGAGTTGTCGATGGCATAGCGCCGATCATGCCCTGGCCGGTCGGGGACAAAAGTGATCAAACTCCGCGAATCACCGCCCAGCTCAGGCCTCAGTTCATCCACCAAGTCACAGAGGAGCTCCACCAACTGAAGGTTAGTCATCTCATGACCACCGCCGATGTTATAGGTCTCGCCCAAACGACCTTCATTCAGCACACGCCAAAGAGCCTGGACGTGATCCGTGACATGCAGCCAATCCCGCACGTTTTGACCATCGCCATAGACAGGAATGGGGTGGCGCCTCAAGAGGTTTTGTACAACCAAAGGGATGAGCTTTTCTGGGTATTGAAACGGGCCGTAGTTGTTCGAGCTATTCGTCACCATCACGGGCAGATCATAGGTGTGCCGGTAGGCGCGCACCAGCATGTCACTGGCGGCTTTGCTAGCTGCATAGGGAGAACGCGGCGCATAGGGACTAGCCTCTGTGAAGAGCCCATCCGCTGATAAGGAACCAAAGACTTCATCCGTGGAAACATGCAGGAAGCGGCGTTCGTCGAAATGATCTGCCCACGTGACTCGGCAGGCTTCGAGCAGATGAAAGGTTCCCAGCACATTGCTGTGCATGAAATCCGCAGGTGCGGTGATCGAACGATCCACGTGCGACTCTGCTGCCAAATGCATGACGTGCGTGATCTCATGACGCTGCATGACGCCGAGAACGGCCCATTTGTCCCTGAGATCAATCTTTTCAAAAATATAACCAGGATGAGCCGTCATGTCGGTGAGGCTCTCCAGATGTCCGGCATAAGTCAGGCAATCCAGATTCACCAAACAGCGAATCTTAGGCTGCCTGCTGAGGAACCGAACTAAGTTTGACCCAATGAAGCCTGCACCTCCTGTGACGAGTAAATGCATGTTGTTTCAAACGAGTTCCAGCCCCAAACGACGAGCTTCGCTGGCTAGATCTGCCAAATAGCGGCGGTATTCGCACTCTGGCATCTGTGCCACCAGTGCCTCGAACGCTCCCAGGCTGAGAAATCCACGCCGGAGAGCGGCCTCTTCCGGACAGCCTAATTTCACACCCTGGCGTTTTTCGATGGTCTGCACATAGGATGAGGCCTCGTAAAGACTGCTGCTCGTGCCAGCATCAAGCCAGACCGTGCCTCGGCTCATGCGCACTACCTGAAGCCGCCCCTGATCCAGGTAGGCTTGATTCACCGCGGTAATCTCAAGTTCTCCCCGAGCAGAAGGCTTCAGGCTTCGGGCGATTTGCACCACATCGGCCTCATAAAGGTAAACGCCAGGCACGGCGAAGTGGCTCCTCGGAGATGTGGGCTTTTCCACCAGGGCCACCGCTTGCCCGGTGGAATCAAACTCAATCACCCCATATCGCTCGGGGTCGTTCACGTGATAGGCAAAAATGGTGGCGCCAGATTCAAAGTCCCGCACCGCCCTAGGGAAAGCATCTCCCGCAAAGAAAATATTGTCGCCCAGCATGAGTGCGACGGGCGAGCCAGCGATGAAGCTTTCTGCAATCAAAAAGGCCTCCGCGATGCCTCCGGGCCGGTGCTGCTGACGATATTCCAGGCGGACACCCCAAGCACTACCATCTCCAAGCAACGAGCGAAAACGCGATTCATCTTCTGGCGTCGTGATCAGACAAATCTCACGAATTCCTGCCGCCATGAGCACCGTGAGCGGGTAATACACCATGGGCTTGTCATAGACCGGCTGAAGATGCTTACTGGCCACTTGCGTCAGCGGATACAACCGCGACCCCGTGCCACCTGCCAAAAGGATACCTTTCATGATCCGCAAATGACACAGATAGGGTTTGGAGAAACGCTCAGGGCAATGGAGTAACCTTTAAGGACGGGCGAGCTCGGAGATACTGAAAGCTTTGGGTTCCACCAGGACCTCTTCATGGCACACAAAGTCAGACCTGAGAGAAGACGCCAGCGTGTACTGCTTGTAAAACACATGATTAGGCTTCTCTCGAAAACAAGGGATGCCGCGTAGCCTAAACTGCACCTCCAAGTCATCCTGAAAAATGACCCTATGGAACCCATAATCCAGCTCACGATGAACCTCCATCTCCCTACCACCTTATGGTCTATCTGAGGCATGTGAGTCATCTGCGGACCATCCAGTCACCAAGCACCAGCACGTCCATCTTGGTTCGCAAAAAGCAATCTAGCGCCTCCTGCGGACGGCAGACGACGGGTTCGTTTTCATTGAAGCTCGTATTTAGCACCATGGGTACACCTGTGAGATCGCGGTAGGAACAGATCAGGCGGTGATAGCGTGGATTCGTTTCACGATGCACGGTTTGCAGACGTCCCGAACCGTCCACGTGCGTGGTAGCCGGGACGAGCGCACGCTTTTCAGCACGAACTTGGAAGACCTCCATCATGAAAGGCACATCATCCTCCTGCTCGAACCATTCTGCCACATGCTCACGCAGGATGCTGGGAGCGAAGGGGCGGAAGGATTCCCTTCGCTTGATCTTTAGGTTCAAAATATCCTTCATGTCAGCACGACGAGGATCCCCCAAAATGCTGCGGTTTCCCAAAGCACGCGGGCCCCACTCCATGCGGCCCTGGAACCAGCCGATGACCTTGCCCTCGGCAATGGCCTCTGCTGTGGCTTGGCAGAGAGCAACTTCATCGGCCATCTTTGTCACGGTACAGCCTTCCGCCTGGAGGTCCTGAGCACGTGCTGTGAGCAGCGCCTGTACCTCGGCATCGGTCGCCTGGGGCCCCACGTAGGCATGATCCATCACATAACGCGGCCCTTTTTGCTGCTGCCTAGCGACGACAAATGCGGAGCCGATCGCACCGCCAGCATCCCCTGCGGAAGCGGGCAAATACATGTCCTTGAAGGGCTTGCTCAGATACACTTTACCATTCGCCACAGAGTTCATGCCACAGCCACCCGACAGGGCTAGCCGATCGCTTCCATAGCGATGATGTAGAGCATTGAGCAGCGCAAAAAAAGCCTCTTCATACATGG
>JBIKYV010000090.1:0-14689 GCA_044355075.1 Prosthecobacter sp. | reverse complement strand
CCAGGTGAAGCTGGCAGCTAGCGAAAGGTTGCTTGGTCCAAGCATCACCACCGTCCACCAGAAGCTCACCATTTTCTACCTTCCAAGCACAGGGGGCCCAATCAGCGGTCGGCTTGCCCTTCTCATCCTTCTTCTTGGACTGAAGCGCATCTGTGCTCGTGCCGCCGAAGATGACGATCGCATCCGCAGGAGCATCCCCCAGTTTCGCTCCAGGCGTCACCACCGCAGGCCGAGGACGATCGATATCATGCACTTTCCATTTGCTGCCAGGAATCACAGGCGTGTCGGAATAACCCACTGGCGAAGGCTTTTCAGGCTGCTGAGCCGAAACGAAAACACTGCCGAGGCAGAGCGAGGAAAGAAGGGAGACGTGAAAGGAAGTCATGGTCAGGACGCAAAACCAGCGCGGTATCCCCATCTTTTCAACACGAAATCCATGCTTTGCACGCCTGGCCTGCCATTAAAGACAGAGGTGGCACATGCTACCCCAAACACAAAAAGGCCTGGGAAAACGTCATCACTCCTGGACCCAGGAACGACGCTCCGAAGCGAAAGGCATTAGAACAACTTAGCTTACAAGCTTGGCCCTGATCGTTGGCTTGTAAATGCCGGCGGATTTGTAGATGATGCTTTTTGTTCGTCTTGGGGGGCACAGAATCCACCGTTTGGAGCTAGTCAGCTAGTAAGGCCAAGCGCTGTTGGCCCTTATCCAGCAGGGCATCGTTTTTCCAGCTTTGGTTTTGCCTTTGAATTCCGCGCTAAGAAAAATGCAAATCGTGGAGGGGCATTGGGCGGTTTTGGCGAATGGACGATTCGGCAATGAGGCAGAGACCAGCAGACCAGAGACCATCGCGACCGGTGGCGATCGGGCGGGTGCCGTGGCGGACCATGTCGATGCATTGGGCGATCTCTTTACGCAGCTCAAAGACTTCGCCACTCTGCTGGGCCAGGGGCACGGTCTCTAGGGTGTTGCCGTCGAACACTTTAAGAAAGGCAGCGGGCTCGAGCGTGCGATCCATGGCGCCACTCCAGCCTGCCCAAAGGGCACCGTGGGTGCCGCTAACTTTGACAGTCTGGTGGTGCTCAAAGGCGGCGAGGGTCTGAGAGACGACGGCGTAGCTACCATTCGCGTAGCGGAACATGGCGCTGAAGTTATCGTAGAGGGTGGGGCGCTGAGGATCGCGGGAGTTGGCGTAGGCCTGAAGCTCGATGGGGTCGCCACTAGATTCGAGGTACCAGCGGGCGAGGTCAAAGAAGTGGATAGGCTCTTCAAGCACCCAGCTTCCGACGCGGTCGGGGTCGTAGCGCCAGCCTTCGGCCCCAGTGCGGTAGGGTTTGCGTGAAAGTTCAACGAGGACGTACTGAGGCTGCCCGATGGTGCCACGCTGGATGATTTTTTGAATCTCGCCCCACTGGCTGGAGAGCCTGAGCTCGTGGCCGATAGCGAGGTGTACGCCCCGTGCCTCAGCGGCCGTGACGATGACACGGCAGTCCTCGATCGTGATGGCCATGGGCTTTTCGAGGAGCAGATGCTTTCCCTTCTGAATGGCGGCGAGGGCGATCTCTCGATGGGTGTGGCTAGGGGTGACGACATCAAGGATGTCAAAGTCAGCCTGGGCAATAAGATCGAGGCTATCGGCAAAAATCTGAGCCTGGGGATAGAGCTGGCGGGCAAGCTGGCGCGATGCCTCAGAAGGCGCGCTGATGGCGACGAGCTGGGCCTCAGGATGGCTGACAATGGATTGGGCGTGAAAGCGGCCCCAGGCACCAAAGCCAGCAAGGGCGAAGCGAACGGGTGATGACATGGCGGCAAAGAACGTGCAGAGTATAGTAGACCTGTCTGGGGATTTATTGGGGTGATGTTGGCGTAGGCAAGGGGTGGCTGGCTATGCGTTGGTGTTTTTTCCGCCAGCCTTGCTCAAGATGGGAAAAGCGAGACGCGAGTGGCGTTTCGTGAGCTGTGCGTTTGGTCCTGCTTTTGTGCGTCACCCTGACTCTGCGACTCTGCCCGGTGGTGGCAGGGGAGGTCGGTGCTGCTGTTTTTGAAAACGTGTGTGCGGCCTGCCATGGTGGGCGCGGGGAGGGCAAGCTGGAGCTAAAGACGCCATCCATCGCGCATGAACCACGCTGGTATGTGATGAGGCAGTTGATGAACTTTCACGAGGGGCGACGAGGGCATGATGCAGGAAAAGATCCTCAGGGGGCGCTGATGGCAGGCATCGCCAAGTCGCTGAAGGCTGCGGAGATCGAGGCCGTGGCAGCTTTTGTGGAAAAACTACCGCTCGTGGTGCCGAGCGAGCGAAAGATTGCTGGTGCGGATGTGCAGCGGGGGCAGGAGCTGTTTTATGAGCGCTGCATGGAGTGCCACCGCTACAATGCGAGTGGTGAGATGGCATTTGGCAGCCCACCGCTGATCGGTCGGCAGGGCTGGTACCTGCTGGAACAGCTGCAGAAGTTCAAGAACCTGCACCGTGGCGCAGCCCGGGGCGATGAAAAAGGGGCCAAAATGGTGCAGCTGGCCACGCAGTTCATCGGGGATGAGCAGGCGATGAAAAACGTGGTGGGCTACATTTTGACTTTGAATCCAGCATCGCCCACGACTGAGGCTGAGACGGCGATTTTTGCCCCTCCGGCGCAGACGCGTTAAGAGGGAGAAGTTCATCAAGAGACCCGCGCTGGCACTTGCATCCTGGCGCTAGCACCATCAAACAAAGACCATGCTTTCCACTGTCGGTTTACCTGTCGCGAACATCTCCTGCTATCTCTTTGCCAATCTGAGTGGCCTGAAGGAGCTTCGGGAGCACCTACTAGCGTTTTGCAAAGCTCGGGAGCTCAAGGGGACAATCCTACTGAGCACGGAAGGGGTGAATTTCTTCATCGCGGGTCCACGCACGTCAGTGGATGAGTTGGTGGAGGAACTGCGCCGGGTGCCGGGGCTGGAGTCGCTAGCGCCGAAGTATAGCTACAATGAGAAACAGCCCTTCAATCGGATGCTGGTGAGGATCAAAAAGGAAATCATCGCCTTCGGGGTGGAGGGTATCGAACCAGCACGCTACACATCGCCAAAACTGAAGCCGGTAGAACTGAAACGATGGCTGGATGAAGGGCGCCCAGTAGTGCTGCTGGACACGCGCAACGATTACGAAGTCAAGCTAGGCACCTTCAAGAATGCCACGGTCATCGGGGTAGATCACTTTCGCGAATTCCCGGAAGCGGTGCGTCGGCTGCCAGAAGAGCTGAAGAAGCAACCGGTAGTCAGCTTTTGCACAGGGGGCATTCGCTGTGAGAAGGCAGCACCTTTTTTGGAAAAGGAAGGCTTTGAGCGGGTCTGGCAGTTGGATGGCGGAATCTTGAAGTATTTTGAGGAAGTGGGAGGAGATCACTGGGATGGCGAGTGCTTCGTCTTTGACCAACGCGTGGGCGTAGATCCGGCGCTGCGTGAGACGGAGTCGGACCAGTGCTATGCCTGCCAGGCTCCGCTGACGGCAGAGGAGCAGCAGGATCCACGCTTTCAGCAAGGGGTATCCTGCCCCTACTGCTACAAGACCACAGCAGAGAAACAACGACAGAGCCTGGAGCAGCGACAACAGGCGCTGCGAACCGTGGCCGTGCCGCTGCCAGGCAGTGTGCCGTATGACAATTACCGCCCGATCTCCGTGCCGGAACGCTGTGATGGCCTGGCGGTGCTGGACACATTGAGCACGCTCTTTCCTCACGTGGCTCGCAGCGAGTGGCTGATACTCTTCCAGGCCGAGCGTATGGTCGATGATAATCAGCAGCCGATTTCACCGGATCGTGCCATGCGTGCGGGAGAGCGACTTTACCAAAAAATGCCAGGTATCACAGAACCGGCTGTGAATGCTGACATCCGCCTGCTGCATGAGGACGAGGCGGTGATCGTGCTGGAAAAACCAGCGCCACTGCCGATGCACGCCTGCGGTCGCTTCAATCGAAATACGCTCCAGCACTTGATGCACTTGGCCTATGCACCACAGAAACCCCGCGCTTGCCATCGGCTGGATGCAAACACGAGCGGCCTAGTGGTGTTGGCGCGGACACGGCACTTTGCCCGACAGGTGCAGGCGCAGTTTGCGGAGGGGAGGGTGGAAAAGATCTACGTGGCACGCGTGCTGGGCCATCCGAGCTGGGACGAGTGCTGTTGCGAGCTACCCATCGCTAGCGAGGCCAGTGATCTCGGAGCCCGCGAGGTCGATGAAACTGCAGGCGATGAAGCACGGACGGAATTTAAGGTGCTGAGCCGTGATCTGGACGGCACGACCCGTATCGAGGCGCGGCCCATCACAGGGCGCACGAACCAGATCCGCGTACATTTGTGGCAGCTAGGGCACCCCATCGTGGGTGACCCCGCCTACCTTCCTGGCGGCTTGCTAGGCGATACACAGACCCTGCGGGTAGATGCTCCACCGATGTGCCTGCACGCGGCCCAACTAAGCTTCACCCATCCGATGCAGGGAGAAAGGCTGACCTTCACCTCGGCGGCGCCCTTTTGAAGCCATATCCTCCAGACGATGCAGTCTCTTCGCGTAGCTATGAATCTGCCCTTGCCTCGTGACTTTCTGCGGTCATAGCCTCATACTTCGTTTTCCCGGTCTGCTCTCATGCCTCCTGAACAAGAAGCACTTCTCATCCTCACCCGTCAGAAATTTCCCGAACTGCAGGAAGTGGAGTGCGTGGTGGAACCCATCCTGAAAGGAGGCTCAGACCGTCGCTACTACCGCTTTGAGTGGGCCGATAACCGGCACGCGCCGATGGTGCTGATGGTCTACACACTGGCCCGCCGAGACAATCCGAAGTTTGTACCAGCCACCCATCGTTTGGCCGCACTAGGCGTGAATGTGCCAGCCATCTATGCCTTTGATGAGGAGCGTCTCTTCGTCTGGCTGCAGGATCTGGGTCGCGATGACCTTCATGCCCACAAGGATGAGCCGTGGCAGCAGCGTCGCCCGCTCTATGAGGCGACTTTGCGCCAAGCCGCTCTGATCCATGGAGTCAGCTCGGCCAGCCTGAGCCCGGAAGAAATTGATGCCATGGAGCCCGAATTCACGGAGGGCATGTATGAGTGGGAACAGAACTATTTCCTAGAGCACTTTGTGCATGGTCACTTGGGCCGCGAAACACCTGTGGATCATGCAGCAGAACCTGCGCTGAAGTGGCTGCGCCAGCGACTAGCGGACCTGCCGCGCTGCTTAGTTCACCGTGATTTTCAGAGTCAAAATGTCTTGATCCGCAATGACGCAGCTTGGCTGGTGGATTATCAAGGACTACGCCCCGGCCTAGCGGAGTATGACCTAGCCTCATTGCTCTTTGATCCTTACGTGGTGTTGAGCCGGAGTGAGCGTCACGATTTGCTCGGCTTTTACGCGAACTTGCGTAGGCTGAATCTAGCAGAGCTGCGCGAGGTCGTTTACCTCTGCGCGGCGCAACGGCTGATGCAGGCGCTAGGTGCCTATGCGAACCTGTATCGCAATCAGGGCAAAATCCACTTTGAGCAGCACATCCCAGCGGGGGTGAAAAATCTATCCCTAGTGTGCGAAGAAGCGCCTGAGCTAGCCCCGCTGCTGCCTCTTTTCACCTAAACTGGCCTATGTACGCCTTGCTGCCGGTTGAAGGTTGTACCACGTTCCTAGTGGATGAATTCCACCGGGCCGGCATTGCTGCCCAGGTTATGGAAAACTCGCCTCTTGTCTGGGCGGAGGCCCTACCCTGCCCTGCCCTTCTGGCGTTTGCACGCCAGACGCTACCGGAAGCACAGATACTGAGTGCGGCGTCCATCAATGGCTGGGCAGATGCGATGATCGAGGCACTGCTAACAAGGCTGGGGGATGACGACCCCTGGCATCTGCACCTGTGGCCGGCCTATGGTGAAGGCCGTGCGGGGCTGCATCGCTGCGGTTTGATTCGCGAAGCCTTTCTGGAGCGTCTGAAAAAGCGCCGTCGGGTAAGAGTGCGCCAAGAACTAGCCCACCTCTCCAAGTCATGCGCGTTGCTGCAGGTGGCGCTGACGGCGCCCGATGCGGGCTGTATTTCTCTAACCTCCGACGCTCAGCGACAAGACCTTCGCGCAGTCTTGTCAGACTTTCTAGCGGGTGAAATCCCGCACGCAGAGGACAAAGCCGCTCCTTCACGAGCCTTCGCCAAGGTGGTGGAGGCAGAACTGAGACTAGGGCAGCGTATCGAACGTGGCCAGACCTGTGTAGATTTAGGAGCCTCGCCTGGCAGCTGGAGCTATGTCGGGCTCCAACGTGGCGCACGAGTGATTGCAGTGGATCGATCCCCCTTGCGAGAGGATTTGATGGGGCATCCGAAACTACTTTTTCATCAAGGTGATGCCTTCAAGTTCAAGCCTGAGCAGCCAGTGGATTGGCTGATCTGCGACATCATCGCCGCGCCGCAGCGCAGCATCGATCTGCTGCTGGAGTGGCTGACCGAAGAGCGCATGAGAGCGTTCATCGTGACCATCAAGTTCAAAGGTAACGATGAGTATGCGCTGCTGGATCAGCTGAAGCAACGATGCCCGCCACTGTGCACTGCCTTCAGCCTGACGCGCCTATGCGCGAACAAAAACGAAGTCACTGCCTTCGGGCTACGCGCTAACTAAAAAAGCAACGCGGGCATGCATCAGGCCGTAGCCTTCTTTGCTGCACGCTCTTGCAGCCAGAACCAGCCGCAGGCCAACATGAAAGCGAACTTGGTGCTGTAGCCGATGTTCAGCGCCAGAGTGATGCCAGCCGTAAAGCCGTAACTGTGCAGGCCGATGCTAAGCTGATTCACGCCAAACCAACTGAACAACGTGATGGCACCCAACAAGAGTGAAAGAGCATGCAGGCCGATCTCCCGAATGTAGCCACCCAGACGAGCGTGTAGGATAATCAAGCCCATAAGCACGATCATAAGTGCGCCATTTTCTTTTGGGTCCCAACCCCAGAAGCGCCCCCAGCTGTCATTGGCCCAGATCCCACCCAGCACTGTACCGACAAGGGCAAAAAGCAGACCGAAGCACATGATGCCGTAAGTGATGCGGGTCAGTAAGCGGCGGAACTCCACCGCCTGCTCGCCTTTAGCAAAGAAACGGAAGATGACATACACCATGGAAGTGATGGAACCGAGCAGAGCCCCTGCATAGCCGATGTTGATGCAGGTGACATGCGTGGCGAGCCAAAAGTTCGTGATAAGAACGGCCTCCAGCGTGGGCATCGTATCCTGGCCGTCCAAGGCCATGAAGCGATTGGAAAGGAACATGCCAAGAGCACCCACGAAACCAACCACAGCGAGCACGACGCCCTTGCGGGTGACTTTTTCAATGAAAAGCCCAACGAGCGCGCAGGAAGCGGCGATGAAGATGATCGTCTCGTAAAGGGTAGCAATGGGAGGGCGGCCCATGATGATGCAGCGCTGAGTGATGCCCCACACGTTGTAACCTGTGCCCAGCAGGACCGTGACCCAAGCAATGCGGGTGGTCCAGCGGGACAGCCTGCTCTGCGGTGCGACAAGGCCCAGCGTGGCAATGAGAAAGCCAAGCATATACCAGACGAGGGCATTGGTGAAGTAATCGATGCGATGATAGCTGACCTCACGATCGATCTGGCTCAGCTCACCGCGCTTTTCTGCGCGGGCGCGGATGTCAGCGACAAAGGCCTTCACCGCCGGCTTAAATGTCTCAGCTTTCAAACTTGCCGGATAAAGGCCATCACGCGCTTTGGAAATAGCGATTTCGCCCTCGGGATTTTTGCCCTCACGCATGAGGGTCGTGACGGTTTGCTCCACCTGAAGCCAGGCGGGTTCCTTGGTATCGTCCGGCGGAATGAAGGCCAATGTCTTGCCTGGGCGGAGAGTGGTATCGATGAAGAGATTCAGAATCTTCTGGCTCTCCTCAGAGCCTCCTTGGATCTTGTTTTCGCGAATCATGGCGCCTAGTTTCATTGCTAAGTCCCAGACGGACAGGCTAGTAGCATCGCCTGTGATCTCCTTGGCCAATACAGGGGGCAGGATGGTGTCGATTTCTTTTTTCCAGTCCGTACGAGCCGCAGTCATGAAGTCGCTAGCAGCATCGTAGTCAAAAAAATTGCGGGCTAGGTTAATGACATTGCGCTGCACACCCGTCTGCTGGGCGCTATCAATCTCGCCATATGCCTGAGCACGCTTGATGAGCTCTTCGCGGCCTTTGATAATTTCATTCCAGGAGTAGCGGTCACGCAGATCCTTGGGGTCCACGCCAATTTCCCCCACAGCTTGGGAGTTATCCACGACGAAAAGCGGCAGGTCGCGGGCGATGTCAGGGCGGAACCAGGAGAGCAAGAGCCATTCGATGGCCTTGAGCTTCTTGTGGTCAGGAAGCTGATCATGCTTCACGGCGATGCTTTGCTTGCCATGCATGCGCAGAAGCAAAAAGCGGGCATAGGTGTCGAGCGGCTTGATGCGTCCGCCTTCTTGAATTGGCAGGGATTGAAAGGTCGCTACAACCTCTTTATCGAGCACCGTCGAGACCTCTGGCAAAGTCTGGGCCACGGCCCAGGAGCTGCCCCAAAGAACACAGGCGAAAAGAAAATATCTCATGAGAACAATTAGAAAAAGTTAGGCTACCTTGGACTTCAGGGCGCGACTGAGGAACCGCACGAGGTGCATCATGAAGTGAATGATGAGGCCGATGGCTACGGCGACACAGCTCCAGAGCGGCCATTGATCGGAGGGATTGCTGGCGACGGTGAAGACGGACTGCTCACCGCTGGTGCCCTGACTGAAGCTGGCCTGATAGACAACAAAGCCTTGATCCCGCACCGGCACATTCATGGTCACGACCTTCGGCTCCTCACGCCCATCGGTGATCTTGGTGACGTGGCTGGTGTATTTTCTAGCCTTCATGGTTCCTGGGTGCAGCTCGCGCTGGAAGTCATTTAGGCGGATAGCAAAAGGCAGCTTCCACTTCATGCGGCTGAGCGCCAATGTGTAACGGATGTTTCCTGCCTGGACGGTGAAGGGTTCAAACTCGCGCTCCGAGAGAATGCCACGCTGCTCTGTGCCGTCCTTAAATTTCACGGTAACTTCAAGAGCCGAAGTGTTCGCTTCATCTTCCTTGGCATTTGCTACGGGCTGGATGCGATAGCCGTCGATGGCTGACTTTTCATCCTCGCTAGCTTGGACGATATTGGCATTGCGGCGATAGCCAGTGACTTGCAGCTCAAAGGGTAGGTCTTTGGCAAAAAAACTGCGCGCCCGACCAGGTTCGAGGTCGGCGAAGTGTTTCATCGGGATGACCATGGCCGTGCTGCCACCTTTGCCATCTGCGCCCCACTGACGAATTTCAATAATGCGCTCATGGTAGCTCTGATACTGGTCACTAGCCTGTCCTTCGAAGAGCGGCATCGCACCTTCGGTTTTGTAGATGAAGCTCACGAATCCTGCGGCCAGCATGAACATGATGGCAATGTGGGAGATGAGCACGCCGATGGTGCGCCAGCCTTTGCGGATGCGGATAACGGCACCGCAGAGCATGTTGATGAAAAGCAGCACCATGAGGAGTGCACCACCAGGTAGCGGGATGGGCACGATCATGCCCCAGAGGTTCCAATCATGGATGAGGAACCAAGACTCAAAGTACTGCGCCTGGCTGTCCAGAAGGCCAATGTCCTTCTGGGAAAGGGTACCGAAGTAGGTGATGATGAGCAGGAAGCTCAGGACGACAATGGCCAGACCATAAGAAGACAGAAGGTCAAAGATCTTGGCAGGCAGACTTTTGGAAGAGGCAGACATAGTAGCTCGAAACGATTATTGGCCTTGGGGCATACGAAGACGAAGTGAGGTCACAAATTGGTCGAATGCTTGGCTATTCGCTTCGACGAGAGCCTTCGGACCCACCATTTTCACAAAAAGACCGGCCTCGCCCATGGCGGCGACGATACCTAGCATCTTATGGTCTGCCTTGGACTCCGTGGCGCCGACGCTGGTGTAGGCACCTTCAATGCTGACAAAAGCACCTTCAATGCCCATCAAGGTCTTTTTGGGCATCTTCGCCAACTCGTCCTCGGTGATTTCTGGCTGGCCCATCTGCTTGCGCCAGCGGTTCACATTTGCCAACACACCGCCACCTCCGCCAGGCAGAAGTGATAGGTAGCACTCCCCTTCATGGTTCGGGCCAAAAGTGAGATTCACGGGCCGCATTTGACTACGTTCGGCCTGGGACCAGCCTTCAGGCGTCTGCCAAGTCAGTCGCTCATCACCAAAGCGCTCCTGAGGATAAGCGCCGATCTTGGGCTTGGGCTCATACTGCGAAATCTCACGCGTGTGAGTGATCTCCATTCTCTGGGAGACTTGGTCGCAAGAGCTCAAAACCAGGAGGAGCGAAAGACAAGGGATGACCTGACGTGCAGGATGCCGAGGGGAAAGGGCAATCATGTGGGGGTATAGAATACGAAGCAGCAGAGCAGCCTTTGAGACTGTTTTGCAAACGCCAGAAAATCGACATCTGAAAACGGAAAACTGCAAAAAAGTCGGTAAACTAACGACTTCGGCCCCATTTTGACTCGCCTTGAGGACATCACATCTGTATTTTAGAAATAGATTTGGCCAACCCGACAGGGATTCACACGCACAACGGCGTATCTCCTGCTGTAGAGAAGTCGCACCACATGTCTCTCGAAACTGCCAGTTTTGTCACTCAACCCGGCTCCCATCTGACGCCAGAAGGGATTTGGTTCGCAGTCTATTCTCGTCATGCCACGGCGGTAGATCTGTGCCTTTTTGACTCAGCAGATCCCTCACGAGAAACACAACGCGTGCAGATGCAGCGTGGCGAGCGTGATTTATGGCAGGTCTTTGTACGAGGTGTTGGCTCCGGACAGCTCTATGGCTACCGAGCACATGGCCCCTGGGCGCCGAATCACGCCTTTCGCTTCAATGCGAACAAACTACTCTTGGATCCCTACGCCAGAGCAGTCGTGGGCCAGCCCGATGGCAAGCCGATCATGCTAAGCCCTGAAGGCCCCGGCCAGTTCCCCGGCACGCATGACAATGGCGCAGAAGCCCTGAAATCGGCCGTAGTCGCAGACACCTACGACTGGGGAAATGACCACCCACCGAGAATCTCATGGCGCGATTCGGTCATTTACGAGCTCCATGTGAAAGGTTTCACTCGTCAGCATCCAGAAGTGCCCCCCGAACTCCGTGGCACCTATGCGGGCCTCACTCAACCTGCTGTGATCCGATACCTCCAAAGTTTGGGAGTGACCGCACTCCAGCTGCTGCCAGTGCATCAGCACTTGGATGATCAATTTCTCCTCGAAAAAGGCCTGACCAACTACTGGGGCTATAACACAGCGGCCTTTTTTGCCCCTCACAATGAGTATGCCTATGATGCAAGCCCCGAAGGCATGGTGCGGGAGTTTAAGGACATGGTGAAGGCCCTGCATGCAGCGGGAATCGAGGTAATCCTGGATGTGGTTTACAACCACACCTGCGAAGGTGACGAAAATGGCCCCATGCTCATGTTACGGGGACTGGATGACCGACTGTATTACCGCCACGACTTCGACGAGCACGGAGCAAACTACATCAACATCACCGGCTGTGGCAATGCCGTGGACTCCTCCAGCCAACCTGCCCTGCGACTGATCATGGACAGTCTGCGCTACTGGGTGACCGAAATGCACGTGGACGGTTTCCGTTTTGATCTGGCAGTGACGGTGGCGCGCGATGACAAGCATGCCTTTGATGACCGCTGCCAATTTCTGGCCGCTATCGCTCAAGATCCGGTGCTTTCTGGAGTGAAATTGATCGCCGAACCTTGGGATATCATGCGCTTCGACAGCTATCAGGTCGGTGCTTTTCCCGAACCCTGGCGCGAGTTGAACGGAAAGTATCGCGACACCGTTCGTCGCTTCTGGTCTGGGCAGGACGGTAGCACGGCCGAATTCGCCAAAAGGATCTGTGGCAGCCAAGACATCTATGGCGGTGTCCAGCGCCCAGCCCTGAGCAGCTTGAACTTCATCACCAGCCATGACGGATTCACCCTCCTGGATCTGGTCAGCTACGCCAGTAAGCACAATGAAGCCAACGACGAGGACAACCGCGATGGAGACAATCAGAACCACAGCATGAGTTGCGGCGTGGAAGGTCCCACCGCCGATGCCCGCGTGAATCGGTTACGGACTCGGCTGCGCAGAAGCCTGATAGCGACGCTCTTCACCTCCATCGGAGTTCCCTTCATGACGGCTGGGGACGAACGAGGCCGGACCCAGCGTGGCAATAATAACGCCTACTGCCAAGACAACGAAATCAGCTGGCTCGACTGGGCTGTGTGCGATGAGGAGATGCTATCCTTCACCCAGAAAATCATCGCCTTCCGCAAAAAACATCCCGAGTTTCGCCGGGCCGATTTTTTCCATGGTCAATGGAACCCCGTCACGGGGCTACCTGATGTGGCCTGGCTCGATGGCACTGGAAACCTACTCAGCCATGATCAATGGCATGACCCTACACGAGCCTGCTTTGGAGCTCTGGTTTCCGGTCATCCTCCGCAGATTCTCATTTTCAATCGAGGGTTATTGGCGACTGAGTTTATCCTACCAGGAACTGCAGAAACCAAATGGACGCTGGTTTTTGACACAGGAGAGCACCCCGCCTTCCCGACTGAACCACTGTCCCCGACAGAGGGCGGAGCCGCCTTCCCCGTGAATGGCCACAGTCTATTGTGTCTTCGTGTCAGCAGCGGCGGCATAGGCTTGCAATGGGTGGAGTGAACAGGCCCGAAAAGCCATCGTGCCCTGCATTTTCCAAAAAAACTTGCCGAAACCGCAACTGCGAGCAATTATTTAAGCTATCTGTATAATCAGAAAAAAGTAATAATTGCCATGAAAGCTCGCACACTGATCCTCACCATCTTCTTGGGTCATAGCTTTTTTCTTCCTTCCTTTTTGGGGGCCTATACATCCGCGGCGGATGACGGGCTGATGGAGCAGCCCGTGCCTCCTATTCCGCCGACACCACCTGGTGGCTATGGCGCTCAACCTTCAGGTTCTTATCAGGTTTCTCCGACTGTTCAGGCACCCACTTTGGGCTCTCCCTGGGCTCAGCAAACCATGGTGGATCCAACAGGCCAAGCCCCTCAAGGCTACCATGACCAGCAGTCAGCCCTGACCAATAGCTGGGCTGGATCGATTCAGCAGAGCATGGGCTCGAGCCCTTCGATGCTGAATTACAAGTACGTTGAGGCTTTCTACAAATTCACCGATCCAAAAGAGAGTGGCATGAATGGAAGCCATGGTTTGGGAGTGGCCCTCGTGATGGATCTACCCACTATTTTCTTCCTCAAAGGCACCTTCGCTTGGAACAGTGGCAGTGGCGAGCGCAGTGCGAAGGCTGCCGCCAATGCAGATTACGATCTATCCACCATCACCATGGGCGGCGGCGCCTACATGGCGATCACGCCAAAACTGCATTTCGTCGCTGAGGCAGGTTTGATTTATGCAAACTTTCAGGCCGATGGCGTGAACAAGAGCTACACGGATGGCGGTATCTACATTCGTCCTAGCCTACGCTACTTGATCCTGGAATGGCTTGAGCTCCAAGCGGGGGTGACCGTGGCAAGCACGGATGACTATGACTCCAAGATTCTCGACATTGGCGGTTACTTCCGTGTGCTCCCCATGTTTGACCTTAATCTCGGAGCTGACTTCGGGGATCAAAACCGCAGCTTCCGCGCGGGTGGCCGTCTGCGCTGGTAACCACATGCGCTTCAACCGTCATGGGTCAGCCTAGATCCACCTACCGTTTGCGGAGCTAGCCTTGCCCGCCAGATGTAACGCTGAAAAAGCACCTTTACGCTAGCCGTCATTGGCACCGCAAGGATGGCTCCCAGTAGGCCACCAAGTAAAAAGCCCCAGACCAGCACACTGGCGATGACTGTCAGAGGATGCAGCCCAACGGCCTCCCCCACCACTCGAGGCGTAATGAAAAGACCATCGATCTGCTGAACCACAGCAAAAATCATCGTGACCGCCAAAGGCATAGCCCACCAAGGATCCGCAGGAATCAAGGCGCTCCCGCCCTGCACTGCCCCGATCACGACCGCAGGAATCCAACAAATCGCGATGCCCATGTAGGGAATGATGCCAGCCACGCAGAGGGCCAAGCCGATCAACAAGCCAAAATCAAGACCAAGAATCATCAGACCAAGTCCTGTCGCGAGGCCATTGATCACACTCACGAAAAGCTGCCCACGGAAAAAGGCAATCAGGTAGCTATTGATCTCGGTCAAGCAGCCAACCACCTCATCTTTGAAGGCACTGGCACGAAGCGGAAGGTAGTCTGACCACTGCGCTTTGATCTTCGCGCTCTCGATCAAAAAGTAATAAAGATAGAGCGGCACAATGATTAGGCTGAGGAGGAAACCGAAGACACCCAAAAATCCCCCCACACTCGTCGTGATCACACTGCCGATTCGACGCAGCACGGTGGGTAGCGTGGTTTGCACCCATTCCCCGGTCAGCAGCGCTTTGAAGTCGATGTCAAAGCTGCTGTCCTCTGCCGAATTCACCATCGCTGAGGGAGCAGAGCTGATCAAGGCAGATGCACTGGTAGGCGCTGGAGCTGGAGCTGGTGCTACATTCGGCACAGGCAGTGTTTTTGCAGCAGGCGGAGCGGGGCTGACCGATTCAACGGGTAGGTGAGGCAAAAG
>JBIKYV010000089.1:0-14727 GCA_044355075.1 Prosthecobacter sp. | reverse complement strand
ACTGCCGCAGCCTGCTCGTCCATGGCCCAGTGGAGTGTGGTGAAGGTGTCATCTTCCGAGGAGATGTCGTCATCCAGAACTCTACATCATCACCCTTGAAGCTGAAAACAGGCATGCATGAGGGAGCGATGAGCGTGGGTGGGGCTGAGTAGCGGCCTACAGACAATCTGAAAGCTCAGATTGCGATTGGCCTCATGATTTCTGCATTAGGTCTGAGGCTTGAAAAGCATCGAAGTCTTGCATCCAGTGAAGCTGAGGTCAGTGTGCAGGGATATGAAGCGTCTCACCCGAATCATTCTTTTGTTTGGCCTCTCCTGCGTCGTGCTGTTGACGTTGGCTGGTGGTGCTTCGTGGTGGATCATGCGTCATCTCGGCCCTGAATTTTGGGTCCAGCAGATCGAACGAGCGACGGCTTGCAGGTCTGAGATTGCGGAGGCGAGTCTCAATCTGTTCTCCAAGCCAGCTCGACTTTCGCTGCGAGATGTGCGGTTGATGCCAAAAGATGTGCCGAGTAGGCCTGAGCCAGAAGTTCCCATTTATATTCCAGAAGTTATTTTGGAAGTGCGCTTGGACGATTTGCTGAACCGCCGTTTTTATATTGAAAAGTTGAGCTTTCTTACCCCTGTGATTCGTGAGTCGATTGACGCTAAGGGGCAGAGCACCTTGGAGAGCTTATTTGTCAAAAGGCAGATGCCTGAAGGAACTGGATCGTCTCATGAAGTGTCGCGCTCAATTCCTTTAGCTTCGGCACCACCGATGGGAGCTCAGGGCACGCGCGTACATCCAGAGCCTAAAGAGCTGGAAAAGGCCCAAGAGCAGTTTTCCTTTTCGATGCAGTCTGCTGTGATTGAAGACGGAACTCTGACGATTCTAAACGATGGCAGCACCGTAGTGGTGAGTGATTTGGATTTTGAGCTGACAGGTGTTGACCTTGATCCGCAAAACCTAGCTGAGCACAATCAGATGTTGGCGAAGCTGAGTGCTGCCGCGAAGATCAGCTGCTGGGCACGGCTGGCTGGTGCGCGGCAGCAGGCCACCCTAGCCGATGTGCGGCTGAATGCGACGAGCCAGATCAGACCTTTGAATCCGAGTACAGGTGCCTGGCAGCCTTCATCGCTCGTGAAGATGACGTTCGACAGGGGGTCCGTGATCGCGGGCCACATGACTATGGGCGACGCAGCAAGCAAAGAGATGCGCAAGCTCCAGGAGTATGGCATCGACCTCAGTCCTGTTCGCGTGGGTGGCGCACTTCAGGAGGCAGCTGTAGTCGAGGGTGCGTTCGTGAATAATCGCTTCTCTCTGACTCAGGATGCAAAGTTTCTTTTCCCTGAGTATGAGGTGTCGCTCAGGCGAAAGTCGTATGTCAATGCAGCTGCTGATCAGCACGAGATTGAGCTGCGTCTATCGTGTGGTTCTGAACTAGAAGGAAGGCTCCAGCAAGGTCTCGAAAAAGCACAGTTGGGAGAGTCGATCACACGCGGCGTGATAAAAGCATTGGCGGATGAGAAAGGGCGCATGGCCTTTGATATCGAATCTGAAGGCTCATTGTCTGATCCGCAAATCAAACCCAAGGTGGATCGTATTTTGAAAAATCTAATTCGTGGTGAGGGGCTTGGTGATTTGCTTCAGGGATTACTGAAGAAACTGTGAAGTCCGTCCTGGTTGGTCTCACTTAGCTCTGGCGGGTAGGCACCACCGCACAGCGTTAGTGAGTAGCCGTCGGACATCGGCGCACTGCATATCTTCAGGTGTGCCGAGGCTAGTGTAGAAAATACGCGCCTCATTTCTGCCATAGGTGTGCGTCCAGGCCACTGGCTGAGGAGGGGATGTGCTTTCTGGTCCTGCTGCACCTATCAGCAGGGGTTTTGCGCGAGCGGAAAGGGGTAGGACACGATAGAGGGATTGATGTCCCCGAATGTTTTTAGGATCGATGCCTTCCAAAAGTGAATTTTCAGCGTCGGGGTGCCGCTGCACTCGATAAGGCATTCCTCGAGTTTCATAGCCGGTATTTTGTCCACCGAGAACGTCCACTGAAAATTCAGGCCAAGTGCATAGCCCTTCATCAACGTGATCTTGTGGACGAGGAATGAAGGCGTGGTTGGCCGTTCGTATGCCCAGCAGAGCTTTACCACAGTCCAAATGATTGCGAACGGCTTGCATCTGCAATTCGGGTAGAAAACGACGACGTGAAAAGAGAATAAGCAGGTCAGCTTTCTTCAGGGCATCGATCAACCCTTCAAAATGATGTTTCATCGGTCTGTCCCCCACGATGAGCTTTACCTCATGCCCTAGTGGTTCCAGTTCTTGTTTGGCCAATGTGTTCATGGATTGCACCGCATCGTAATTATCTGGTTCTTCCACAACCATGATGACGATGTTGGCAGCTTGTACACGGGGGGTGAGGCCAAGGCAGCTAGACAAAATCAAGAAGCATAAAGGTAAGATGGATTTCATAAGAGTCATCACCAGCCGCTACGCACATTCCACTTTTCCATGAGATCCTGGGGAAGTTCAGTGATGAAGCGGCTGGGCTTCATGAGGATGTCGCCGTCGCGCGCTTGGTGGTTGATCACAGGATAGCAGAGGTAAAGTTCATCTTTGGCACGTGTGACGGTGACATAGAATAAACGCCGCTCCTCCTCGATGCCGAGGTCACTTTCCTCCACCGCACGGGCATGGGGGAACATGCCGTCAGCTATCCAGATGGCAAACACGCTATGCCATTCCAAGCCTTTGGCCTGATGTGCAGTGGTTAAAGTCACTGCCTCACGATCCTGAGGTGAGTTCGGCTTGTCACTTGTATCGACGCCGCTAAGTAGGCTGAGTTGGCTGAGAAACTCTAATGGATCCGTGAATCGGCTGGAGTAATTGCTCAGTTGCTCCAGGTCTTGCTCGCGCTGGTCAGCGTTTTTGAACTTCGTGCGCATGTAGTCCTGGTAGACGCCTGCATAGATGCTGCGGATCATCTCGGGTGGCGTGGCGATTTTGCCATCGACGATGAGTTCATCCAGGGTGTAGGCAAATTGATCCCAGGTCTCGCGCGCTTTTTTGGGCACAGGCATGGGAATGAGCCGTTCACTAAACTTGCCTGGCATGACCTCTGCGCTAGCGGCATCGGTTTTGAGCCATGCATTCCAGAGCTTCGTTGCGCTAGCACCTCCGACTCCTGGGATGAGTTTTACCATGCGCATGAAGCTGACTTCATCCTGCCGATTCACCGCAAACTTCATGAACGCAGCCACGTCCTTCACATGGGCCTGCTCAAAGAAGCGTAAGCCGCTGGTGATCTGAAAAGGGATGCCACGGCTCGTCAGCTCCATCTGTAGCTCCATGCTATGGAAATGAGCGCGATAGAGCACAGCCACGTCATTGAGCGAGACGCCCTCTTCATCTTGAAGCTCAAGGATACGCTGTGCCACGAACGAGGCCTGTGCGCTGCCACTGTCGAGTGGTACGAGTGCAGGTAGTAGGCCTTTTTCACCCCTTGACGATTGGAGATTCTTGCGAATCTGGGCACGGTTGTTGGCGATGCTAGCATTTGCCAAATTCAGCACTTCGGGCACGCTACGGTAGTTAACCTCGATCTTAAATACACGCGCTTTTGGCCAGTGTTCATGGAACTGCAGAATGTTCGTCACATCTGCTCCACGCCAGGAGTAGATGCTCTGTGCGTCATCGCCGACGACCATGAGATTGCCTTCAGCACCTGTGATCATTTCGATGAATTCGCACTGCAGGCGATTGGTGTCCTGATACTCATCAACGAGCACAAATTCGAACTGTCGTTGGTAGCGCTCTAAGAGATCAGAATTCTCCTTTAGCAAGCGCACCGATTGAGTGAGCAGGTCATCGAAGTCCATGCAGTTGGTCTCCACCTTTTTCTGCTGATAGAGCTCACGCAGACGCATGATCGGATCAATGATCTTATCAAAGTAAGGGTAACGTGTGCTGATGATCTCCTGGATTGATGTGCAGGTGTTGTCTGCCATGGAGAAGATGTCACCGATGACTTCAGCTTTGGGAAAGCGGAAGCCCGTGGTGTCGATGCCACTATTGGCCACCACAGTTTCGAGCAGATCTTTTTGATCCTCGCGATCCATGATGGAAAAGCCTTTGCGGTAGCCCAGGCGTTCCGCATTCCAGCGCAAAAACTTGTTTCCGATGCTGTGGAAGGTGCCGCCCCATAGACGTTGGGTATCGACCTCAACGAGGGTATTCACACGTTCCAGCATCTCACGCGCGGCTTTGTTGGTGAAGGTGAGCAGTAGAATTTGCTCAGGCAGCACGCCATTTTCTAGCAGCCAGGCCACGCGGTAGGTCAGAGTGCGCGTTTTGCCTGAACCTGCACCTGCGATGACCAGCGTCTGCCCCGGCGGCGCGGTCACGGCAGCGTACTGCTGCTCATTCAGCTCCGCCTTGTAGTCAATGCGTGGCGTGGAGACAGGGGCAGCGTGCAGCGTGTATTCGCGAGGCATGAGAGGGGGTGGAAAGGAAAAGAGATACGTTAGATTTTAGATTTGTGGGGTTGAAAGGATTGCGCAAGCACTGCGAAAGTATTGTTTCCGCCTTTCTCCCGACATGTCTGAACTGAAAACCTACCTCGCTGAGCGCTGTGCTTGGATTGACGCCCATTTGGACCGCTTGATTCCATCCCCAGAGACTCCGCCCATGACGATTCACCGTGCGATGCGTCATAGTGTCTTTGCAGGCGGTAAACGCCTACGGCCCATTCTCTGCGTGGCTGCCGCGGAGGCTTGCGGTGGCTTGGCGGATGCTGCGGTGCCTGCTGCCTGTGCAGTAGAGTGCCTGCACACCTATTCCCTGATTCACGATGATCTGCCGAGCATGGATAATGATGATTTTCGCCGTGGTGTTCCGACTTGCCATAAGGTCTATGGCGAAGGCATTGCTGTGCTGGCTGGGGATGCGCTTCAAGCTCTCGCCTTTGAACTAGTGGCCCAGACTCCGGCTGTATCACGGCATACCACCGCTAGCTTGGTGCGCGAACTGGCCGTCACGGCAGGTAGCCTACATCTCGTTGGCGGACAGGTAGCTGATTTGGAAGGTGAAGGTCAAAAGCTGCCACTAGAAGCTCTGCGCTTCATTCACGAAAACAAAACAGCAGCATTGCTCACCACAAGTCTGAAATTAGGCGGCATGAGTGCGAATGCTCTCCCTGAACAAATGCAGGCTCTTCATGCCTTTGGTATGGCTACGGGACTGGCCTTCCAGATCATCGATGATATTTTGGACGTGACCCAGACGAGTGAAAAGTTGGGCAAGAGTGCTGGCAAGGATCTCATTTCCGAAAAGAGCACTTATCCGGCCTTGATTGGGCTCGAAGCTTCCCGTCAGGAGGCTCGGCGACTCACTCAGGTCGCTCACGAAGCACTTCAGGTGTTTGGGGCGCAGGGGCAACGACTTAGGGAGCTGGCAGATCATTTGCTTGATCGGGAGTTTTGACCAAGCTGGGCTGGTTTCGTCTGGGGTCGCTTCAGCAACATCAGCGCGGTGATCGGAGGATTCTCTCGCGACCACTACTCCTCCAGAGTCGTCTAGCCTCATGATAATGTGATGCGCTCACGATGCTGAAAGTGCTGTAGTGCGACCGGTCTATGTGTCTCCCACACCGAACTATCGTTCTGCCCTTATCGATGCCTCACAATCAAGGTGCTAGAGTGGTGAAAAGAGTTGAACTGGTTTGGCAAAGGTTTGCTCATGAATAAAACTTCATGGACGAAGTGCTATTAACCTTTTTATCCCGCTTCAAATCATTGATTTCCAATGGAGCCGAGAGTCGGATTTGAACCGACGACCTGATGATTACAAATCAACTGCTCTACCACTGAGCTATCCCGGCGTTGGGACCGCTCACGACGCAAGCATCATGAGCGGGAGGTCAAATAATGCGCGAAGCTTATCACTTGGCAATGGCGATTTGTATTTTGATCGCAGTTCACGTGCTTTGTTGCAAACGCGCTTCGATCCAGAGCGCGAGCGGACCGGTCTCTTTGCGCGCTTGAGTTAGGCTTTGGTAATGTTTTGCCCTTTGAGCGAACTGGGGTGTGGAAAGTAGGCGGTCAATCGTCTGACTGGCACGTTTGACTGAAAAACGGCTTGGAGAAAGTGACAAGCCAGCACCAAGTTTTTCAACCCGCCAGGCGTTATCCGGTTGATCATGAGCCATAGGGACGACGAGTTGGGGGAGGCCTGCGACGAAGGCTTGGGATAGAGTTCCAATGCCGCCATGATGAATCAATGCTGATGCCTGTGGTAGGAGTTTGGAAAAGGGGACGTAGCTGGTGGCATGAATGCTCGATGGCAAGTCGTGGGGGAGCTGGCTGAGATCGCGTGTGACTAGGACGGCTCGCTGCTTGAGTTGTAGAGCAATTTCGACGGCTCGTTGGAAGAAGATTTTGGCTTGGATGTTGGCGCTGCCGGCGGTGAAGACCAACGGGGCTGGACCTTGATCAAGAAAGCTTTTTAGCGCTAACGGCATGAGTTGTTCACTGGCCAGATCTTCGAGGGGAAAGTCCCATTGTAATCGTGAGCTGGGCCACTCAGGCTGGGGTGGGGCAAACCATTCGGGAAATAGGCACAAGGTGCCATCTGGCGAATCTGACCATTCCCACCAAAGTCGTCGAGGTGGTGGAATGCTACGTGTAGCGCAGGCCTTGGCTACCCATGGACCGGCATAATGATCAACTGGGTTTGGCAGTCGCAGAAGCAGTCGGCGCAAGCTCAAGGGAAGCTTTTGAACATACTGCATCCCAGGGAACAGGATGGGCATCTCGTGTGCGCTGATCATGACCGCAGGCTGGAGATGCACGGTAATGAGCGGCACATTATATTTCTCCCTCAAAATCCGTGCGGCAAAGGCTGTGCATGGAGCAAGTAGGAGCTCAAATCTGAGCATCGGGTTGGCCATCTGAGGCTCAATGGCCTTCAGGATGGGTTCGATACTTTGTCCCGCGAATTCGAACACGACTCTCGTGCCGTGATAAAGCTTCCAGATCCGAGGATCGACCATGAATTTCTCAAAGTCTTCTGGCTGGCCTAGTGGGATAAACTCCAGACCTGCTTGGCGGGTGGCTTCTTCAAAAAGACAGGCTGTGAGCAGGGTCACATGATGCCCGCGTGACTGGAGCAAACGGCCTAGCCATAAAAAAGGAAAGACATCCCCCGCACTGCCAAAGGGGAGAAGGGCGATGCGTGCCATGATGAGATTGCAGGGAGCGTGGCTGTGTTTTATGCCTCAAGAAAGCCATCGCAGGCTGTGGCTGTCTTTGCAAGCTCATGTCCCGAACTCTCTCTCTCTTGGTTTTCGTGCTGATGGCCGTCTTTTTTGGCTGTTTTTTTGCATATCCGATCTGGATGGCAGTGCGCGCTGCCTTTGAGACGCCAGATCATGAGTTTACTTGTGAATTCATCGCGGAAATTTTCCAGAATCCGCTTTATCGTCAGGGCTTGCTGAATTCATTTTGGATCGCCTGTTGGACTTGCTTGGGATGTTTGGTGGTCTCTCTACCGCTGGCTTTGCTCTACGTTCGTTATGATTTTCCAGGTAAGACGCTCTTCAATAGCTTGGTATTGACGCCCATGGTGCTGCCTCCTTTCGTGGGAGCCATAGGCATCAAGGCGGTGCTAGGTCAGCAGGGTAGCCTGAATAGCCTGCTGATTCAGTTAGGGCTGATGAGTCAGGATCAGCCGATGGACTGGTTTGCTGAGTGGCAGATGGCTGGTATCGTAATCATGGAGGTGCTGCATCTTTATCCGGTACTCTACTTAAATGTCTCTGCCTCACTCGCTAATTTAGATCCTGCCATGGAGGAGGCCGCAGCCAGTTTTGGCTGCCCTCCTTGGAAGCGACTGTGGCGAGTCACTATGCCCATGGCATTGCCTGGTATTTTCGCCGGTGGAACGATTGTGTTTATCTGGGCTTTTACGGAATTGGGTGTGCCTTTGGTCTTTGATTTTGAGCGTGTTACATCCGTGCAGATTTTTCGCTCTCTGAATGACCTCAGCGGCAATCCTTTTCCTTATGCATTGGTCGTAATCATGTTGGTGATGAGCATGGTGATCTATGCACTGAGTCGATTTTTCTTTGGGCCAAGCCCAGACTCTGGGAGCGGTCGAGCTGCGATGGCACGAGAGGTTATCGTGCTAGGTCCTGTGACCAAGTGGATCGGGGTGGGCTTTTTTACCTTCGTCACAGGATTGGCGATGATGCCGCATTTAGGTGTGCTTTTTCTTAGCTTTTCGCAGGATTGGTATGCCACGGTTCTGCCTGATCGTATGACACTTTCGCACTACCGCTCTGCGCTAGGACACGAGCTCACGCTGAGTTCGATTATGAATAGCTTAAAGTATTCTGGCTTCGCGCTTGGCGTTGCTTTGCTGCTTGGCACAGGGGTTGCCTATGTGAATGTTCGGACACGCCTGTGGGGCAGACAGGTGTTGGACTTCATGGCCATGCTTCCACTTGCTGTTCCGGGAATCGTGGTGGCGTTTGGATATTTGGCCATGACCCGTCCTGGGCAGCCTTTCGATTGGGTGATCTGGGGTGAGGATCCTTTCTTTTTGCTCGTGATCGCATATGCAATTCGTCGTTTGCCTTATGTGGTCAGAGCTGCCAGTGCAGGGTTTCAGCAGGTGAGTCCCTTGCTGGAGGAGGCAGCGGAGAACCTGGGAGCTCGGCCTGAGCGGGCTTTGTGGCGTATCACATTGCCTTTGGTTGCCCCCCACTTGGCAGCGGGTGGACTGCTAGCTTTTGCCTTTGCCATGTTGGAGGTTAGTGACTCGATGATTCTTGCGCAGCAAGCCGCGCATTTCCCTATCACAAAGGCTATTTATACCCTGATTCTATCTTTGGGAAGTGGCCCGCAGATCGCCTCAGCTCTTGGGGTTTGGGCTATGATCTTTCTTTCCATTACTATTGCAGGAGTCGGACTCATTCTCGGAAAAAGACTAGGTTTCCTTTTTCGTTAGATATTAGAGGTGCTGTTAAAGTCATATATTTAAGATCGTCTTCATTGCTTAAGTTAATCGTGGTGTTGAAAAAGTAATAATGCGGATATTTTTGAATGGACAAATTAAAAGAGATTGGTTCTTTTGCTCGCTTATACAATTGCCCTTATTCCTAAACTTGGCCCCCCAATGACGCGCTCTCTTCCCGCAAAGAGTCAGACCTTGTTTCGCACAAGCGTATTCGCCATCGTCGCGATTTTTTCCGTGCTAACTGCTTTCGGACAATATGGAGCTTCGCCCTCGCAAACTGGGATTTTCTTCGATGATTTTAGATCTCGTCAAAACCGTAGTGTTCGTGGTTCTGGCACCCGTGACGGTGAAGTGACTTATGATTATGAAAGTGGCGTTTATCGCGACAACATGGGAGATGTCATGGGGCAAAGAACTCCAGATTTGCAGGCTTCGCGTGATGTAAGTCGTCCTTCCGTCCGCAGCGGTAGTGCCTTTTCTGCCCGCAACGTAGGCGACTATACCAATTATGCGGGGCAATACGCGAGCCCAACCGGATTCTTTGCTCCGACTTACAGCACCGATCCTTATTTGGATGGGCGAAGGAATATCAAGATGGGCCCTTTAAACTTGGGTTTTGGATACTTTCAGGGCTTTGAATACAACGACAATGTGACCCGCTCAGGGACCAATCCTCTTTCAGACATCATCAGTACATCGATGCTAAGCATTGATGCGAATTATCAATTCACACAAAATAATCGTCTTTCATTGAGTACCGCTCTTGGAGTAGACCGTTACTTAGAAAATCCAGATCTCGCACCTTACGGTCGCAATGGTTTTGCACTAAATGTTCTTCCTGGTAGTACTATTGCTTTTGATGTCAAGGCTGGGGAAGTCTACTTCACGTTGTACAACCGTTTCACCGTTCGTCCGACAGTTCGTAATGACTTTGCTGTATCAAGAAATCAATTCTTTGGGGTTTTTCAGAATGATTCGGGTCTTGCCGCAAACTGGCGCATCAATTCAGCATGGTCATTGGCATTGAATTACATGTACAGTTTTTCGGATGCTCTTTCTCAGGCCAGAGGTGCTAATGGCCAACAGTTTGGCTTTGAAGAATTCAATCGTGTCACCAATTCGCTGCATGGTTCCTTGACCTACAGCCCCAACGGAACCTGGGTTTCTGGCTTTGAAGGTGGGATTACGGATTTAACTTATGAAAACCAGTTCAATCCTGATGGATCGCTTGTTAATATCGGTCCTTTTCTTGTGATTCCAGTTGGAAAATCAACTTATTTGCGAGCTGCTACAGGCGCTCAAATTTTTAATTACGAGTCATTACCTGTTTTGGTTGCAGGCGGTAACCCGCAGGATCCTACGCCATCAGGTTTAGCTCTCAATAGTGGTGATCAAAGTGATCTTAGTGATGGCTACTATTCCCTAACTTTAACGAATCGTCTGAATTCAAAAGTGGTTCAATCTTTGTCTTTGGGGCACGAGTCTTCCTTGAATTTGACCTCTAACTTTGTCACAGCCGATTATGTCAATTATGGCGTTTCTTTTCTGGGTTGGAAGGGCAGCCGTGTTAGCATTAGCACCTACTTTGAAAATGCCGAAGCCTCGGGAGGTTCTTTCGCTCAAGACTTCACACAGTATGGTGGCGATTTCTACATTTCTCATCGGCTAAGCTCCACAATTCAGATCGGATTGGGTTATCATTACGGACTCACTTCTCCAGCCAGTCAGCCTCAAACGACAAGAGCTTTCGTTACTGATAACGATTTCAGCCAACAAGCTTTCAACTTAGATTTTGCCTACACGCTATCCAAAAAAGCGACACTGACACTCGGCTACCGTTATTTCACTACCGATGTTAAAGGTGCTAACGAACTTGATTTTGATCAAAATCGGTTCGTCTTTGGTTTGAATTACAACTTCTGATCTGTTCAATAGTAAGCTTTAGCTTATTTTTGACCTACCACCAACGCTCTTCATGATAAAGACACCTTTTATTCTCGCTGCAATTCTGATTGTCTGCACATCTCAGGTGCAGGCTCAAGATCCTGGCGTGCGTGAATACCCCGACCGGTCATCAGATTCTACTGCACAGTCTGAAGGAGGGCAGAGTGGCCCAACAGCACCTGTGTTGAAGTCGGCTGCTGTGCTGAATTCAATGGATGTCTTGGATGATAGCCAAGCTATTGAGCCTGGCGATGTCATTTCTATGCGCATCATGGAGGATAGGCGCGAACCTCTGCAACTTCGTGTGGGGGCAACTGGTGAAGTAAATGCTCCTCACATCGGGCTTGTGAAAGCAGCGGGAAGAACATGCCGTGCTTTGGCCATAGAGGTAAAAAAGCGTCTTGAGCTGAATTATTATAATACAGCGACAGTCATTGTGGCTATTGACTTGAAGAACCAGGACATGAATCCGAATGCTAGAATTCGCACGAGTGGTTACGACATCGACTTCTTTACAGTGTATGGCCAGGTTCTGAGGCAGGGTAAATATGAATTGCCTGCAGATGAAGACATTACGATTAGTCAGGCGATTCTCCGTGCCGGCGGCTTTGCTCAGTTTGCAAATGCGACCAAGGTGAAATTGGTTAGAAAAACGCCTCAGGGAAATAAGACGGTGCTAGTCGATCTCGAGCAGATTATGCGCAAAGGAAATCTGGACATCGATATCTACATCAGAAACAATGATGTAATTATCGTTGATGAGAAGAAAGTGAACTTTTGACTCAAGCAGAACGTTGGTTGAAACGTGATCTGCTTCGAACAATCGAGAACCAGTATGTGATTCACGATTGATTGAGGCATTTTGCCTGAAGTTTTCTTTGCCAACGAACTACGATTTTCTCTCCATGGAATCACCCCTTGCTCTGCCCCCTCAGTTTGGTGGTCAGTCTTCGAGTCAACTTTCGAAGATTCACGAGACCTCTGCGAAGTTCCAAAGGTATAAAATCCTATTTCATCGTCGCTGGTGGTTCTTAGTGCTCACGGCATGTATTGGCGTATCCATTGCGGTCATCCGCCATAGCAGCCGTCCCGTGGTTTACAAAAGCATGGCGAAGTTGATTGCGGGTGGCCGTGTCGTTGCCAATGAAGGAGCCGTAGGATGGGCAGAGCATTTAAATGATTTTTATGGAACAATCATTGAGACGCTGGAAAGTACCGAAATTCGCAAAAGGGCGATCAATCGGATGCACATGCTTCATCCTGATATGAAGGATGCAAACATTGAGGTCAAAGTGGCACAAACCAAAGGTTCTGCGATCTTTAACGTCTTGGCGAGCGGTCCAGAACCCAAGTATGTGCAGCTTTTTCTCGATGCGCTCCTCGATGAGTTCATGCTTTCCCGTCAGCAATTGCGTGAGCAAGGCATGGAGCGAGCGGTGAATATGTTTACTGAAACCGTGGTCAAGAAGGGTAAAGAACTTCAGGAGTCCAATGATAAGCTGACGGCCTTTCGTAAGGCGAATGATGTGATTGTATTGACGGATGGACGCAATGAGGCGGCTGCGTTCCTATTGAATCTGAAAGCTAAGCGTGAAGTGCTAGCAGGCCAACTCAAGGACGTGCAAATTTCCCTCGAAGATGTCGATGCTGCCATGATTGACGTCGAACGTGGTGTAACCACTGGTGTCGCTGGAGCTGCTGTCTCGGGCTCTGTGGCTAAGGTCAATGGAGATCCGGGGGCTCTTCCATCCAGCACGGTAGATAGTGCGACTGCTGCCAGTTTAGGTCTTACTTCTGCCCAACGAGACTATTTGGAAGCAAAAAAAGAGATCATGAGAGTCCAGGCGGATCGGGATAAGATGCTGAAAAACTTCAAGCCAGGACACCCAGATGTGGTTGCGCTTGATGATAAAATTGACACTGCGAAGCAACTTTTGTCGAGGTTTGCAGATGATATCGTCCGAGAGTTGCGTGGGCGTTCTGCCACGCTGGAAAGACAGTTGAAGGCCCTGGATGAGCAGATCGAGGAAAAAGCCAAAGCAGCTCGTGAGCTCGGAGCCATTCTGGCAGAACACCTGAGGCTAGAAGAAGATTATAAAAATGCTCGTCTTGCTCACGATAAAATTTTTGAGCAGGTTAGCGAGATTACAAGCATGCAGCAGGTTCAGACCGATCAAGTCGCCGTTCAAGAGCGTGCCTCCATGGCAGTTAAAGATACACCAGATTGGATTAAACCTGTGTTGATCGGTCTGATCGGAGGACTTTTCTTTGGTGTATTGGTTCTGCTGTTGTTTGATCGTCTCGACGACCGCATGAACTCTTACAGTGAGTTCCAAAGCTTGTTTCCTGCCGAAGCGATCTTGGGGCAGATCCCAGAGCAGAAGGAGCGTGGAGATGTTGCCTTGCTGCAAACAAATGACGATCGACATCTTTACGTAGAAGCCTTCCGCAACGTTCGCTCTTCGATTCTTTTCAAGAATTGGCAGGGTAAACAGCCCAAGACCATTCTGGTGACAAGTGCTGTGCCTAATGAAGGCAAAACCACACTAACTTCGAATCTGGCCATCACGATGGCACTCGCTGGCTCAAGGGTTTTGTTGGCGGATTGTGACCTTCGTCGCGGTGGTGTGAGTGAGTTGTTTAAGTTACCCGTATCTCCGGGTTTGAGCGAAGCTCTTCGTGGCAAACTGGATTGGCGTGATGCGATTCAAAAGACGGGGGTGGAAGGTCTTGATCTTCTGGCCCGTGGTGAGGTTTTTGATCAAACTTCGGAGGTGCTCCTTTCCAAAAAAGCAGAAGAAATGCTGAAGGAGATGTCTGCAGCTTATGATTATGTGATTTTTGACAGTGCGCCTGTCCTTGTTGCGGATGATACCAGTAGCTTTGCACCAAAGCTGGACACGGTCCTTTTCGTGGTGCGTCTGTCCTCGACGATGGCAAGGCTGTCAGGTAAGGCACTGGATCTTCTCTATGATCGCCAAGTCAATGTGGGTGGCATCATCCTCAATCGTGCGAGTACCAATCTGAAAGAGTACACCTATTACAATTACGCCAGTTACTACTACACTACGCCCCCCAAGAAGACTGGAGCCGTGCAATCGAATTCATCACAAGCTTGAAAGAAACCTGATGACTAGTGGCGAGTATGTAGCCCCTTCTCATCATGAAAGCTACACTTGGGTTCATAGTTTGTTTTGCGTTTGCCATCACGTCGATAGCTCAGCCCACCAAGGTGTTGCTTTGGCCCCAAGGTGCACCGTTAGCAAAAGGCAAGACAGAACAAGATCAGCCTTTCCTTTCGGTGTGGCTACCGTCGCCTGAAACCGCGAATGGGGCTGCCTTCGTGGTATGTCCTGGCGGTGGTTATGGAGGCTTAGCTGCCGATCATGAGGGCGTTCAGGTCGCGAAATGGTTCAATGGTCTGGGCGTTTCTGCCTTTGTTCTTAATTATCGGCTAGGAACTCAGGGCTATCATTATCCCGTTCAGTTGATGGATGTTCAGCGTGCGATTCGTCATGTCCGTGCTCATGCGTCGGATTACCATATTGACCCTCAGCGCATCGGGATTGTCGGCTTTTCAGCAGGTGGTCATTTGTGTTCGATGGCCGCAACTTTGTTTGATGAAAAGCCTGAGGGCATGACTAACGATCTGATCGATCAGGTGAGTGCGCGGCCTGATGTCGCGGTACCGACTTATCCGGTGATTTCGATGATCGAAAGCTACCGCCACCAAGGTTCCCGAAAAAATTTGCTTGGCCCAAATGACAATGATGAGTGGGCGGCTCG
>JBIKYV010000014.1:0-42173 GCA_044355075.1 Prosthecobacter sp. | reverse complement strand
GCCTTCGGGTCAGCCATTTGAAAAAGGAGCGTAGTGCTGCGAAGTGAAGCCGGATGGTTGCACGGCTCATCTCACGCTTCATTTGCTCAAAGAGATACTGGCGGAAGTCATCCGCTGTCAGTGCCTTCCAGGTTGTGAATCCTCGATGATGTCGGCGAAATTCCGACAGTGCGTGTTCGTAGTTGGCTAGCGTGCGCGGTGAGCTGCGGCGCTCCACATCCATGAATTCGAGAAATGCCGACGCGAGGGCATCCTCCGCAACGGCGGAGCGCAGTTGGGCTGCTGGAGGATGCGGATGGGCTGGCTTTCGTCTCACCGGGTTGAGCGGGGAAGGTGGGTCGGCCTTCATAAGCCGGATTCTGTCCCGCCGATCTTTCGACCGACGGTGTGGCCATTTGTCTGCGCGGCTCTTTGCAGAGCCTGCCCCCACCTGCGTGGGATGCGACTATTACCCGGAGCTATCCATCCCCTTGCGGGGACTTGCGGCCAGGCGGGCCGTTTCTCCTGTTCTGTCTTGCACCGCGTGGGGTTTGTCATGCCTCCTTCCTTACGGTTGGAGCGGTGGGCTCTTACCCCGCCTTTTCACCCTTACCTACTGTTGCCAGTAGGCGGTTTGTTTTCTGTGACACTTTCCATTGCCTTGGGTTGCCCCAGAGCCTCCGACGCTTGCGCGCGGCACGCTGCCTTTTGGTGTCCGGACTTTCCTCTCATCCGCATCCTGCCGAGGCAGGATCGACGAGCGACCACTCCGGCCGACCCAAAACCAATCTATGCCGCAGACCCCTGCTGGCAAGGGGCGCTTCTCATCTTGTGGCAATCTGCTCGACAGCCACTCTGGGTCGGAGTTTAAGATGCACATGTCATGGGCATTCATTACCAGTCTCTCGTTGGTCATGGGCAGGGCGCGCGTCGTTTGCACATTCACCGCACCGTCATTCCAGACACAGCCAGCCATCCGCCCTACCAGCATGAGCATCAGGCGGAGGAGGTCTTTTACATCCTGGAGGGTCGGGCTGAGTATCGCTTTGGGGGGCAAACGGTCGTCGCAGGGCAGGGTGAGGTCGTCTTTGTTCCCTCGGGCGTGCGTCATGCCGAGATCACCTACCTCACCCCCAGCCTCACCTACCTGACGATCCGCACCGTGGAGTCTGGGGATGAGCCATGTTGCTGCGGTGGGGATCGTGCGGATCTGCCTGTTCTCTGAGGAAAAAGTGGAGCCTTGAGGCCGCGTTCAGAGGCCGCTGGTCATTCAAAACGCAGGCACATTCTGCGCATGGACCGCTTCACAGATCATTCGCAGCGAGGCTTCCAGATTGCCATCGGCCGTTTTGAAAGCATCCGCATCAATGGTGAGCGGTGCACCCAGTACCACGAGCGGCGCGCCATACTTCGGGCACTGGATGGCCTGCTCCAGGCTCAGCCCACCCACGGCCTGCACGGGCACTTTTACGGCCTGCACGACTTCGCGCAGTTTGTCGAGTGGGCTTGGCATCCGATGTCCCGCCGCAGCGATGCCGCGACGCTCATCGTAGCCGATGTGATGGATGATGTAATCGCAGCCAAGATCTTCTAGCCATTTCGCCCCGGCGACCATGTCTTCGCAGATCATATTGTCGCCCATTACCTTGCAGCCAAACTCTTGGCCTGCTTTAACGACGCACTTCACCGTCTCCGCATGGGCACGGGCCATCACGACCACATGCGTGGCACCCGCCTTCGCCATCATTTCTGCTTCAAGGTAGCCGCCATCCATCGTTTTCAGGTCAGCGACAATCGGAGTGGTTGGAAAAGCCTTTCGCAAAGCACGAACTCCGTGCAGTCCCTCGGCCAGAATGAGCGGCGTGCCTGCCTCCAGCCAGTCCACACCAGCGCGCATGGCGAGCGCGGCAGTTTCCAGAGCTTCGTCGATGTTGGTGAGGTCGAGACTGATTTGAACGATGGGTTTCATGCAGGGGTAGATAGTCCGTAGCAAAGCAAGATCGGGCTTTTTCGTCACGACAAAGATCAAACGAAATGCGACGAGGTTGCTTCCCGACATGAACTGTACCATGCTGGCCCTCGTGTCCAATTCCGCACGTAACCCCGTTCCTTTAAAGCCCCGCGAGCGTCTGCGGCGCAGTGCTGCGGAGATCGCTCGTTGGCGTAAAATGCGCGACGCCTGGGTCGGCTCCCTGGAGCCAACTTCTTTGTTTCAGCGGCTATTTGACCATGTGCCGGGCGTGTATTTTTTTGCTAAAAATCGTGAAGGCCATCTCATGTTTGCCAGTCAGGGGTTGCTCCAGCGCTATCAGATGAGTGATGACTCTGAATTCATCGGTCGCACAGACTTTGACCTGAATCCCGACATGATGGCGGAGGCTTATGTGGATGACGACCGATGCCTCCTGGCGGGTAAGGTCGACTGCATCGAGCGGATCGAGCTTTGGTGGGACCTGCAGGGCATGCCTGATTGGTTCTTCGTGGTCAAGCTGCCGCTGCGCGATAGGCGCGGCCAAGTGCAGGGTGTCATGGGGCTGCTGCGCCGGCCCGATGAGCGGGAACGAGGCCTACCTGTGTTTCAAACGGTGGCCCGCGCTGTGGAGATCATCCGGCGTGACTTTTCCAGCCCGCTGAAGATTGAGGATGTGGCCCGCGCCTGCGGTCAGTCCCTTCGCCAGCTTCAGCGGCGGTTCCAGAGCGCCTTTGGCATTACGCCTCAGGAGTTTCTCATTCGCACCCGCGTTATGGAGGCCATGAAGCTCGTCGAAGAGTCGCGCCTCGGTATGGCCGAGATCGCTTTGCGCTGTGGCTTTGTCGATGCGAGCAGTCTGGCCCAACACTTCCGCCGCCGTGTCGGCTGCACTCCAGGCGAATGCCGACGCAAAGGGGGGTGATCCTTCAATCGCCGCTGCGCGGGTCAAAGGCGTCGCGGAGGCCGTCGCCGAAGAAGTTGAGAGCGAGGAGGCTGAGGGACATGAGGGCAGCGGGGAAGGCAAGTAGCCACCATTTGCTTTCCACGGGGTTGATAACCTGGGCACCATCCTTCAACAGGCTACCCCAGCTGGCAGCGGGGTCCTCGATGCCGAGGCCGAGGAAGCTGAGAAAGGATTCATCGAGAATCACGGCGGGAATGGTCAGCGTGAGATAAGTAAGAATGAGGGTGCTGAGGTTTGGCAGAAGATGCAGGCGTAAGATTTTCCAGCTGCTCTGGCCCATCGCGCGTGACGCGGTGACGAAGGTGAGCTCTCGAATCACAAGGACCTGGCCGCGGATGATGCGTGCCATGCTGAGCCATTCGACTAGGCCGAGGCTGAGGATCATGACGAGGATCTTCGAGTACGGAAGAAGGCGGCGAGCGGTGTCCTCGATGCCTGACCATCCGGCGGCTTGCGCGTGTAGGCGAACGGTATCCACGGTGTCTTTGAGTAGGCCGTCAAAGGCAGCGATGAAAATCATGATAAAGAGGATGCGCGGTACGGCGTAGAGGAGGTCGATCGCGCGCATCAGCACGGCATCCACCCGGCCACCGGCGAAGCCGCTGAACATGCCGTAAAGGGTGCCAATGACGAGGGAGATGGCGGCACCGCTGAGGCCGACGCCAAGGGAGACACGTGCTCCGCTAAGGAGTCGATAGCAGAGGTCTTGGCCGTTTTTGTCGGTACCCAGCAGGTGGGTCACGGGTGCGTTTACCCCACGACTTAGGGGTGGGAGAAAGGCGCCTTCACTGGTAGTTTTCAGCGCCTCGGGCATGAGAGGAGGCCCTAGCAGAGCCAGCAGGGCTAGCGCGGTGAGGAAGGTGAGCGATAGCATCGCGGGCCGGTTTCGGCGCACGATCTGCCAGCCGCCGGGGCGGTGCAGGCTAGCGTGGCGGGTGGAGGCTTCAGGCATGGAGTCGGATGCGCTTGTCCAAAAGGCTGTACAGGAGGTCCACGACGAAGTTAAAGAACACCAGCAGCGCGCAGT
The DNA here is from genome assembly GCA_044355075.1 of Prosthecobacter sp. Classification (GTDB taxonomy): domain Bacteria; phylum Verrucomicrobiota; class Verrucomicrobiia; order Verrucomicrobiales; family Verrucomicrobiaceae; genus Prosthecobacter. Next base: position 38,231 of record JBIKYV010000014.1, on the reverse strand, counting down.
AAACAATGACCGCTCCGCAGAGTGGAAAGACGTCGCGGTTTTGGATGGAGTTCACAAAGAGGCTGCCTGCGCCGGAGATGTTGAAGACGCTCTCGACGACCATGGAGCCAGTGAGCAGGTGGGCGGCCAGGGGGCCGAGGTAGGTGACGACCGGTAGGATGGCCACCTTCACTGCGTGACGGGCCACGGCCTGCGTCTCGGTCAGCCCCTTGGCGCGGGCGGTGCGCAGGAAGTCACTGCATAGCACGTCGAGCAGGCTGTTTCGCATGAGGCGGGCAACATAGGCGATGTAGGGCGCAGCGAGGCACAGCGACGGTAGGATGAGATGAGACACGCTGCCCCAGCCGCCGACCGGCAGCCAGCGCAGCCAGAGGGCAAAGATGGCGATCAAGAAAGGCCCAGTGATGAAGGTGGGTATGGAAATAGCCACCACCGCACCGATCATCGCAGCCCAGTCCACGGGCGTGTCGCGATGCATGGCGGCCACTATGCCCAGGAGCACGCCCAGAGTGCTGGCCAGTACAAAAGCGATGCCGCCAAGTTTTAGCGAGGCGGGTAGCTTTTGTGCCAGGATTTCTGCCACGGACCAGTCTCGATACTTCGTGGATACGCGTAGGTCTAGCCGGGCCAGATCGGCTAGATAGGAGGTGTATTGCTGCCAGAGTGTGCCGTTGAGTTTGTATCTTTCCTGCAGGGCCTCCTGAACGCGTGCCGAGCTGGTTTTTTCTCGGTCAAACGGGCCACCAGGGAGCATGCGCGTCAGTAGAAAGGTGAGCGACACCGCGAAAAACAGCACAAGGGCGCTGCTAATCAGTCGGCGGAGCAGGAAAGTGAACATGACGTGTGAAAAGTTTAGCTAGAGGAGCACTGTTCCCCGCCCTTGCCACAGCGATCTGCACAGACGATGAGCAAAGCCCATGCGGTCGGATAGATTTGCGTTAACCTTGTCTGCTGAGGTGATCGCTATATCCCTTACCCGTCCTCGTCTGCTAGACACTTGGATTTGACGATCCCTTTAGCCCACTTGATTTTTTTACCCACGCTTTCTCCCGTCATGGATCCTATTTACGTCATCGGTCACCGCAATCCGGACACGGATGCCATATGCGCGGCCATCGGCTACGCTGCTTACCTCCGTGAAGTTAGAGGTGGAGAAATCATCGCAGCCTGTTGTGGAGAGATCAATGCACGCACCAACTGGGTGCTCAAGCAGGCGGGTGTCGAGCCGCCAAAACTGCTGCTGGATGTGCGCCCGACAGCTGGCATCGTCTGCCGACGCGAGGTGCTGACCGCGAAACCGAGCGAGACTTTTCTCTCCGTTTATCGCAAGATGATGGAGCACAATTTCCGCTCCATTCCCGTGGTGGATGAAGAGGGGCGCCTACTAGGCATGCCGACGATCCAGGAAATGGCGCAGCTCTTTTTGCCGAGTGATGCGAATCATGGCGCGGCCAATCGTGAAGTCGCGACCAGTGTGCAAAACATGGCAGCAGCAATGGGCGGTAGCCTCATCGGGGCCATGGAGGGCAATGATCAGGTAGAGGATCTTGTGCTTGTCGTGGCGGCCTCCAGTGTGGAGACCTCACGTGACCGCGCCAGCCAGTTTCCGCCACGCCAGGTGGTACTGGTCACGGGTGATCGTCCAGAGGTTCATGCGTTGGCGATGGAGTTAGGCGTGCGTTGTCTTGTCGTTACCGGCGGATTTACTCCGTGGGAAAGCCTACTGGCTCAGGCTAAGGCAAAGGGAGTGAGCGTCATCCGCGCACCTCAGGACACGGCCAGTGCTTCCCAGTTGATTCGATTTTCCCGCCCCATCGCCGAGGCGCTGATGCATGACTTTTTGTCCTTTACGACCCGTACGCCGCTGCGTGAGATCATCCACACCGTTCAGGATTCGCATCAGCCGTTGTTCCCTGTGATCGATGAAGAAAGTAGAAGGCTGGAGGGGGTGTTTTCGAAATCTGACCTCGTTGAGGTGCCACGTACGAAGTTAGTGCTAGTGGATCACAATGAATTTTCCCAGGCGGTTGCCGGTGCGGATGAGGCGGAGATCCTGGAGGTCATCGACCACCATCGCCTGAGCGGCAACCTGCGCACGAAGGAGCCGGTGCGCTTTATCAATGAGCCGGTCGGTAGCACCAGCACCATTGTCGGCATCATGTACCGGATGCGTGGGCTGACGCCTGACAAGGGCACAGCCATCTGCCTCTGCGCGGGTTTGATCTCTGACACGCTGCACCTGACCAGCCCGACGACGACACAGACGGATCGCGAGATCCTCGAATGGTTGTCCAAGGTAGCAGGCGTGGATGCAGCACAGTTTGTGAAGGACTTCTTCGCCGCAGGTTCGCTGCTCCGCGAGGCGACACCTGCCCGTGCCATTGAGGGTGATCGCAAGGTCTTCGAGGAGAACGGCTGGCGCATCAGCATCAGTCAGATCGAGGAAATGGGCTTGGATGAGTTCTGGAAAAAACAGACTGAACTCCACGAGGCCCTAACCGCGCTGTGCAAAGCGCACAGCCTGCACTTTGCCTGCCTGATGGTCACTGACATCACCATGCACCACAGCGTGCTGCTCATTGCGGGTGACAAGCGTGTGGCCTCTGCCATTGACTATCACGAACGCAGCCCTCAGGTCTATGACATGCCGGGGGTCGTCAGCCGGAAGAAGCAGCTTTTCCCTTACCTGAGCAGTCTTGTTAGCAAACTGACCCCTCCATGATGGCGCGCAGCTGGAGAAAGCTAGCTCGCTTCAGTGAACGCGATGTCTGAGTAGGGAAGGTAGTTTGGGGCAAGTATGCCTTAGCTACGTGAAAACGGGGCTGAGCGTGTGTGCTTAGCTCAAGACAGATGGGCGGTTAGGCTTGCGCCTTCCACCTGATACACCTTACCGGATTGCGGGGCATCTCCGTTCCAGTCGAGGCTGGTGGTGGTGATGATTTTTTGCGTGCCGCTTGGCAGCAGGCGCAGCAGGGCGCGGCGGCGGTGTGCGTCCAATTCGCCAAAAATGTCGTCCAGCAGCAGTAGCGGCGGCTGGCCACAGGCATCCTCCAGCACGCGGGCCTGTGCAGTTTTCAGAGCTAGAGCAGCGCTGCGTTGCTGTCCTTCTGAGGCATAGGTGGAGGCATTCAGGCCATTGAGCGTCAGGGTGAAATCATCCCGGTGTGGGCCGACGCCGGTGAGTCGTGTGCGGCCTTCTTCCTCACGTCGCGCCGCTAGCTCATCGGCTAGGTTTTCCTCCTGCCATCCTGGGGCATAGGTGAGCACCATCGCTTCCGAGCCTGCGCTGAGCTCATGATGAATGGCCGCTGAGTGGGGTTGCATGGCGGTCATTAGCTCAGCACGATGCGCCCGCAGCACCTGCGCATGGTCGGCCATCACCTGGGCAAACGCATCTGCCTGACGCCAAGCAATGACGGCATCGCGCTTCAGCACGTGGTTTCGACCGCGCAGCGCACGCTCGTAAGAGCGTAGAGCATGTAGATAATCGGGGAAAATTTGGCTAGCGGCAAAGTCGAGGTGACGTCGCCGATGCTCAGCGCTGCCACGCAGCAGGCTCATGTCGCGGTGATCCATCCAGACCACCAATCCGCTGCCAGTGAGGTAGTCGGCTGACTTTCCACAGACATTGCCATCCAACGCTAGGCGTCGTGTCGTGGCAGATTGAGCGCAGCGCAGTTTTCGTCCGCTTACCGTGCCCTCGATCAGCAGTGTGCTCGCACCCAGTCGGATAAGCTCTGCTCGGCTTCCCGTGCGCGGCGATTGCAGCCTCAGCAACACGCAGGCGGCCTCCAGCAGGGAGGTTTTTCCCTGGGCATTTCGGCCGATGAAGAGCGTCGTGTCCTCATGCAGGGTCACACGGCACTCCTGAAAGCAGCGGAAGTCCCTGAGCAGCAGATCAGTTAACATGAGTAGCAGGCTTGGAGCTGCATCAGAGTTCGATTTTTAGACGAGGTGGCGGTTGCAGGCGGATCACAGGTTTTTCCACCTCAGTATCGCCACCTTCATCAGGGCCTAACGGAACCGCGCGCCGGATCGGGCTGCCATCATCATTCACGGGCTGGGCGCGGATCACAGGCTGTTCGGCATTGTAGGGATCTATACCAACGATAATCGGATCGCGCATTCGCACGGGTTCGATATGGGAAAAGCGATACAAGTCTGCAGGCAGAACGGTTTCTCCAGACTGAGTCATGCCCTGATGAAAGGTGGCGATGTCTGCCGGTAGGCCTTCTCCTGTATGGATGGAGCAGAATGAATTGAAAACTGTGCCGGGGCGCAGGTGCTCATAATAGGTGCTGCGGACCGAGCGTTCTTTGCCATCCGAACCGGTGACTTTTTCGTAGCAAAAATCCGTCGCCCGCTGACCGCTGGATCTACAGATTTCCACGCGCTCTGCTGATTCGGGTGGACTAAATTCATGCGCCGTGTGTCCTTTCGTTGAGGCATTGATGATGTCTGTCCAGATGGGCAGTGCTAGCTTGTTCGAGAAGGCTTCCGGAAAGATCGTCTTGTGCTTGTCAAAGCCGACCCAAACGCCGCAGGTCACCGCTGAGGTGTAACCCATGAACCAGAGATCTTTGTACTCATGGTGTGTGCCAGTTTTGCCGGCGGCAGGAAACTCGCCCAGTCCGTATTCACGGGAGACTGCGCCTGTGCCACGGTGCAGGGCCTCATCTAGACAACTATGGGCCTGCCAGGCAGCGATTTCATCCATTGCACGCACTGGTTGTAGACTCGCCTCATCCTGTTGAAAGACGGTTTTATCCAAGGCATCGGTGATGCGCTGAATGAGGTGCAGCTTGGCGGGACGCATGCCGGCATTGGCAAAAGTTGAGTAAGCCAAGCACATCTCATCCAGTTTCGCTTCACTGGCACCGAGACAGGTGGAGGCCGCATCCCGCAAGGGTGAGCTGATGCCAGCCGATTTCACAAAGCCCTTGAATCCCTGACGCAGTAGACCGCGCTCCAGGGCCACCATTTCCCCCATGCGCACTGTGGCTGAGTTGTGCGAATTCACCAGGGCCTCACGCGCGCTGATCTTCTGGCGCGACCACTTCGGATTCGAGACCTCCATGCCATATTCACCCAGAATTCCAGTGAATCCGCCGATCATTACCCGGTCATTACCGAGGGGTTCATCGGCCAGCTGTACCATAGGATAGATGTTGGGTAGCGTGAAACCGTAGGCGTAAATGAAGGGAATAAAGGCCGTCCCTACCGGACGCGAGCTATCTGTCGCTCGATTGTATTGGCTGTCCACAAAGTCGCGCCCACCGACCATGGCGAGGATTGAGCCATCTTGATTGTCGATCACCAACGCTGCACCTTGGAGGTACTCTGGCTTGGGGCGTGGTGGTGGTGGCGTTTCCTGGGCTGACTTCGCCGCCGCTGCCGCCTGCGCCCGCCAATCTTTGAAGATGAGGCGGAATTGGTCGTAGGTCTGGTGCGCATAGCCAGGGCGTTTTTCCACCTCGGCTAGACGCGCTTTGACTGACTCTTCGGCCTTCTGCTGCAGCTCTCGGTCGATGCTGGTGTAGATCTTGAAGCCACCCACCGAGGCCCTTTCCTCGCCCAGCAAAGCGGCCACTTCTTCGCGCACGGATTCAAAAGTATGGCTCAGTCGTGGATCACTTGTCTGAGGCACAGTGACCACAGGTTTCATCTTGGCCAGCTCTGCTTCTTCCCGCTTCAGACGTTTCTCGATCACCATTCGGTCTAACACATAGTCCCGTTCTTTTTTTGCCCGCTCACGGTGGCGAATCGGCTCGATATTGTTGGGACTTTTGATGAGGCCTACTAACGTAGCCGCTTCTGGCAGCGTAAGTTCTTTGGCATCTTTGCCAAAGTAACCCTGGGCTGCTGCCTGGATGCCGTAGAAGCTTTTGCCAAAGAAGATGCGGTTTAAGTATAGCTCCAAGATCTCTGTCTTTGAGTGCTTTTTTTCGATTCGCTGCGCCACAAAAGCCTCCATCAGCTTACGCTTATAGCTGCGCTCCATCAGGCCAAAGGTCTGGCGGGCCAGCTGCTGGGTGATCGTACTGGCCCCCTGCGTGACTTCCCCAGCCTTCAGGTTCAGGTAAACCGCGCGGAACAAGCCGATGTAATCGACGCCATTGTGCTGGAAAAAGCGGCTGTCTTCCTGAGACGTCAGCGCATCGATGAAATGCTGTGGGATATCACCAATTTTCACCGGAGTTCGATTCAGAACATAAATGCGCGAAAGCTCATCGCCATGCCGATCATAAATGATGCTAGCCGCTTCCAGCTTCTGCACTTCTTCCAGGTCATAAATCTCGGCCTTCGCACGTAGGGGTGTTACAATCACGGCGTAACCGCCGAGTGCCGCCACCATGATCAAAAGAACCAGGGCTATCAGGGCGCTGAACCAAGCACGCCGATAAAAAGGCACCTTAAAGCCTGACGGTCCCCGCCAGCTGGAAGGTTGGAAAGAGTTTTCGTCGTCGAGTCCGAACATGGTCAAAAAAGAAGCCCCACGCAGATGGCAGGGCAAACAACCTAGCCCCAGCGCACCGACTCGCCACTGACTTCTTGCTGACCATCAGCCAACATTTTGCCAAAAAGTGGAGGCGAGGGCGGGAATTGAACCCGCGCATACCGGTTTTGCAGACCAGTGCATTACCACTTTGCTACCTCGCCATGCTGATTTTCAGCTCGGGTTTACTTAGCGTGCGAGGACGGGGTGTCAACTCTGGGAATCTGCGTGCCATCTATTGCTGGTAAATGACAACGATGTTCGCCGTGCGGGCATTGTCGTGGCCAAAGCCGACCGTTTGCAAATGGGAGGCGTCTACTCCGCATTCGATGAGGGTCTGCCGTACCGCTTGAGCGCGTCTCTCTGAAAGCGAGCGCGCATAATCTTCTGGTAGCTCTGGCTGGCTATAGCCAGCGATGAGATAACGATGCTTTTTCGCCAACCAGGAAGCGGCCAGCCCTTCGAGGATCTTCCGGTGTGCTCCGCTTGGCATGTAGGCGCCAGAGCTAAACTCGAGTGCCGGGCAGGCAGGGCGTTGATTGCTTTCCCCAAGTGGGCTACGAAATCCATCTCGTTCTCCCAGGGCATACACGATTGTGGGCTGCGCCTGCGACCTCAGCTTCATGGGCAGCGTTAGACCGCTGCAGCCTGCGAGCATTAGAGTCAGGGTGGGGGTAATCAGTGAGGGGTGGATCATTGAGGTGCCTATTTCATCCAGCGAGGTTCGCTGATGCGGCCATATTTTTCCAAAATGGCCCGACGCTGCCCTGCGGTGGTATCATGAAGGTAAAGATTGCCATGGTGGGTATAACAAAGGTAACGTCCATCGGGACTCCAGGTGGGATGGGCGGCTCCTCCGCGTTGAATGATTTGGGTGCTGCCGTTTGGCCAACCTTGGATGGCAACAGCAAGCTCTCCTCCCAGGCGTGTGGTAAAAGCGACTTGCTTGCCATCCGGCGAAAATTCAGGGTCTGTGCAGAAGTGGTAGCCTGTGCGCCATCGTACAAGGCTTGCCTCTTTTTGGCTGTTTTCCGGCACTTCCGCCACGTAGAGCCGGGGGCCATCACCGCGATCATCTGAAAAAATGATCCGTTTGCCATCGGGGTGCCAGGATGGCGACGAGGGAACGCCAATCGTGTCACTGACGCAGTCAGCCGTGCACGTGGCGAGGTCAGTGACGAAGATTTCCGGACTGCCGAGGAAGCTCATGACCAAGGCTAGCTTTTGGCCATCGGGAGAAAAAGCCGCGCCAAAGCTGCTGCCTGGCCTATCTGTGACAGTGCGCTCCCAGCCCTGGGCGAGGTCAAGCCACTCCACGACCGGGAAGCCTGTGCGGTAGCTGGTGTAGGCCACGGCGGAGGCATCTGCATTTAGGCTGGGTGAGACAGCTCCATGGTTGTGATGGGTCACCTGTAGCACCTCACGCCCATCCGGATCGCATAGATAAATCTGAGGCTGTCCGCTGCGGTCGCTGACAAAGACGATGCGGCTGGTGGCAAGTCCGGGTTGTCCAGTGATGGCATAGACGACGTCATCTGCGAAGGCACTGGCATTTTCATCCAACCCCGGGGCCGCGTAGGTGCGATCTAGGATGGGCTTGCCTGCGGCCGTGGCAATTCGTCCCGTGATACGCCCGCCGATGGAGGTGCCGGTGATGAGGTATTGAGGGGTGTGCGTGGTTAGTGTTAGCTCACGCGTGATTTCCAGCGCTGTCAGCACAGCCTTTCTGGCGCTGCTACCGGTGCCACCCGTGAACTCTCCTACGCTGACGCGTTGTTTAGCTGGCTGAAATGCTTCTGGCTTTTTGGGAAAGCGCATCCAGGAGGGCAGGGTGAACGCGTGTACAGCCTCACTGGTGAGTAGGAGCAGGATGGCGATGAGGCGCGTCAGTTGCATTCAGTCGATTCGAAGATGGAACCAGAGGGGTAATGCAGACTCGAATGTGTTTCAGGTAAGCTTTCAAAAATTTTGATACCCATAGCAAAGGCCTCAGCTGCCGCGCATCCAAGAGTCAAATCATGGTTCAAACGATGAACGAACTACCTCTGAACCGATGCCAAGCATGGGCTTCGTCAGGATTACAACATGTCACAGAACTGCCACCTGCACGGTGACATTCTTTTTGAGAAGAACTGCTTGCTCCAAAAGCTGAAGCAGCCGGGCCTTGATTGGATCTAGCATTTCGAGGTTTCGATCTCAGCAAGCCTTTGCTGAAACAGCTAACGAAAAGGTTTCAAAGCGAGCAGAGATCAGTGGGCCGCGTGGTGGCATCGGTTGTTCTGCGCCGACGCTTATGATTCTCAAAAAAACCATCCTTGTCTTGTTCTCCTTGGCTGTCTTTACGGTGGTCAATGCTTGGGCAGAAACTTTAGCTGTGGATCTTTCCACATACGTGCGCGTGGGCCGCTATAATCTACCAGAGTATCGCCGCACTGCTCTTCCTGCGGGAACGCCGACGAGTAATCTGCTATGTGATGAAGCCTCCGGCGTGGCCTACAATTGGGATACCGACACGCTCTTCATTTGTGGTGATGGTGGTCGTGCGATTACTCAAGTGACGAAGACGGGTCAGCTGGTGGACACGATGACGTTGGAGCTCAACGCATCCAAACCCCAGGGCACCGAGTTTTATGATCCAGAGGGCATCACTTACATCGGCGGTGGTCAGTTTGTGTTCAGTGAGGAGCGGGAGCGTCAGCTCGTGAGGTTCACTTATGTGCCAGGCACCACGCTGACTCGTGCGTCTGCACAAACTGTGGATCTGGGCACCTTTGATGATAACACCGGCACGGAGGGCCTATCTTGGGACCCGCAGACCAGTGGCTTCATCGTCTTGAAGGAAAAGAACCCCATCGGCGTCTTTCAGACCGGCATTGACTGGAATGCTGGCACCGCCACAAACGGCTCATCGACGACGGTGAATTCGACGAATCTCTTTAACACCACACTGCTCGGCATGACCGACGTGGCAGATGTCTTCGCACTATCGAATCTGCCATCCATGACCGGCCAGCCGCAAGTGGGCAATCTGCTCATTTTGGGTCAGGAAAATGCGCGTGTCGTCAACGTGGACCGCAATGGAAACATCCTCAGCACACTGAACATCACCTCCGATGTGGGGAATCCTCTGAGTGCGGCCGACCAGCAGCCTGAAGGCATCACGATGGACCGATCTGGCAACATCTACATTGTCAATGAAAACGGTGGCGGCAGCATCGAGTATCCACAGCTCTGGATTTATGCCCCTTCCACCTTGCCGAATCAAGCTCCGACAAGTTTGGTGCTGAATAATGAAGTTAACTCCATCCAGGAAAACACCAGCACTCTTTCCCCAATCAAGCTAGGGGATATCATCGTTATCGATGATGGACTGGGAACCAACACGCTCAGTCTTAGCGGTGCTGATGCAGCCTCCTTCCAGATCACCAATAGTTCTCTTTTCATCAAACCGGGCGTCATACTCGATTTTGAGACAAAGGCCAGCTACAGCGTCACCATCAACGTGGATGATAGCACGATCGGCACCACGCCTGATGCAACTTTGAACTACACTTTGACCGTGACCGATCAGGTCGTGGAGACTCCACTGCCACCTGTTCTCATCGTCACGGAAGTGGCTCCTTGGTCGAGCGGTAATGCTGTGATTGGTGCTGACTGGTTTGAAGTCACCAATGTCGGCTCGGCAGCGGTGGACATCACTAGCTGGAGAGTGGACGACAACTCAGCCTCTTTCGCTGCTGCGGTTGCCCTGAATGGTATCACGACCATCGCACCAGGTGAGTCTGTGATTTTCCTGGAAAGCTCGGCAAGCAATCCGCCTGCCACGGTCATCGCGAATTTCCTCTCCGTTTGGTTTGGGGGCACCCCACCTGTGGGTCTGCAAGTCGGCACCTATCAGGGTTCTGGCATCGGACTTGGCACGAGTGGTGACGGCGTGAATCTCTTTACTGCCGCTGGAACGCTCCATTCTGGCATCACCTTTGGCGCGGCTGATTCGGTTTCACCTCTCCAGACCTTTGATAACACGGCCGCTGCGAACAACACGGCTGTCTCCCTGTTGAGTCAAGTCGGTGTGAATGGTGCCTTCACAGCCACGAACACCACCGAAGTCGGTTCCCCTGGCTTCTCGGCTCCAGGTGTGTTGCGCGTTACGGAAGTCGCCCCTTGGAGCAGTGGCAACAGCCCCGTCGCTGCCGATTGGTTTGAAGTCACCAACACCGGAGCGCGCACCATGAACATCACTGGCTGGAAAGTGGATGACAGCTCTGAGTCACCTGCTGCTGCGCTGCCTCTGACCGGCATCACCAGCATCGCTCCCGGAGAGTCGGTGATCTTTATCGAGACCGCCAATCTCACGACGACAAAGGCGACCTTCCTCTCCAACTGGTTCGGAGCCAGCCCGCCAGCCACACTGCAAGTCGGTGCCTACTCAGGCGCAGGCATCGGCCTTAGCACTGGTGGTGATGCGGTGAACCTCTACGACACCAACAATGTTCGTCGGGCCAATGTATCCTTTGGCATTGCGCCTTCTTCTGCGCCTTTCACCACCTTTGATAATGCATCTGCACTCAATGTAGCGGCGCTAACGCAGTTCAGCGTAGTCGGCGTCAATGGGGCCTTTGTGGCGACGAATAGCGCGAATGAGATCGGCTCACCAGGCGCTCGCGTTTCGGCACCGATTGGAGCCTCATCTGTCAGCATCGCAGCGGCCTCCATCACGGAAGGTAATAGCGGCACCAGTATTCTGAATCTCCCGGTGACTCGCACAAACACCGCTTCCGTTTTTACCGTGAGCTACGCTGTCACCGGTGGCACGGCCACAGCTGGCACGGATTACGCCACACTAGCGGCTGGGACACTGAGCTTCACTTTCAATGGGGCGGCCACGCAAAACATCGCCATCACCGTCAACGGCGACACCACCATTGAGAGCAATGAAACCGTCACGGTCACTCTCTCCAACATCGTCAATGCCAATGGCACGACCACTCTCGGTAGTGCTACTGCTAGCGGCACTATCACCAATGATGATATCACGCCCATCGTCTTCCCCGCTAACCATTCACTCACCTCCACGGTCAAAGGTAGTATCGCACTGGCGGGTGCAGAGATTCCGGCCTTTGACCCGATTTCTGACCGTGCGTTTGCCTCTTCCGGCATAGGCATACAGGTCGTTAATCTTGCTGATCCTGCAGCTCCTGTGTTCATCAATACGATCACACCTTCCACACTCGGTGTGCCTGCTATCGTCAGCGATGACATCTCCTCCGTGGCTGTACGCAAAGGTTCGGGATCGAATCCAAGCGTGCTCGCTGCCGCTATCATCAACAATCCAAAGACCAGCGCCGGTCATGTGGTCTTCCTCAATGCTTCCACGGGCGCTCTCATGGGTCACGCGACCGTCGGTGTCGTGCCGGATCACATTGCCTGGACGCCCGATGGCTCGAAGCTGCTCGTCTGCAATGAAGGTGAGCTTTCCACGCCGGAGGTCATCATTGAGGCCGCAGTGCCAGATGCAGCTCAGGGTTCCGTGAGCATCATTCCCGTCGATGCTGCTGGTTTACCAGGAACGGTGCAAACCGCAGACTTCACCGCTTTCGATTCGCAAACTGCTGCGCTGAAAACAGCTGGTGTACGCATCTTTGATGACGGTGTGCCTTCCACCGACTTCGAGCCGGAATACCTCGCTATCTCGCCTGATGGCTCAAAGGCCATGGTGACGCTTCAAGAGGCCAATGCGGTCGCCGTGCTCGACATTGCCAGTGCCACTTTCACCAGCGTAGCTCCGCTGGGTAAAAAGAACTTTAGTACACTTCGCGCTGATTTCAGCGATGCCGATGGCATGAAAAACCCACGCACCGGCCAGTCCGTTTTCGGCCTCTACATGCCTGACGCCATCGCCGCTTACACCTCTGGCGGACAAACCTACTACGTCACTGCAAACGAAGGCGATGACCGCAATGACTTCATCGCTCCAAATGAGACGACGACTGTCAACAACGCCGGCTACGACCTCGACAACACCGTTTTCCCTAACGAGGCCGATGTGAAGCTCAATGCCAACCTTGGCAAGCTCACTGTCTCCAACGTGCCCGGCCTACGTGGTGATACGGATAATGACGGCGATATTGATGAGATCCTCATGTACGGTGCTCGTAGCTTCTCTATCCTTGATGCCAGTGGAGGCATCGTCTTCGATAGTGGTGATATGATCGAAATGATCGTCGCCTCGCTGCATAACAGCCTCTTTGATGACAGCCGCAGTGACAACAAAGGCCCAGAACCTGAAGGCGTAGCTGTGGCGACTCTTGGTGCACGCACCTTTGCTTTCGTGGGACTGGAGCGTTCGCATCTCACGCTTGTCTTTGATGTTACGAATCCCCTCGCTCCGACTTACGTCACCTCTCTCGTGCGAAGTGGCGATCTTAATCCCGAAGGCATCGTGGTCGTTTCAGAAATAGATAGCCCTAGTGGTCGCCCGCTCGTGCTCGTGACAAATGAGAGTAGCAACACGTTGAGCGTTTTCGAACTCACGCCTGCTACCGCTTTCAGTATGCAACTCCTGCACTTCGCCGATGCCGAGGCAGGATTGCTGGCCTCGCAAACCGCGCCGAACCTCGCTGCGCTCGTGGATGCCTTTGACGGCACTTATGCAAACACGCTCATTCTCGCCGGTGGTGACAACTACATCCCCGGACCCTTCGCCGCCGCCGGCACGGATGCGCTCGTGGCTGCCACGCACAACAAAGGCAGCAATCCCTTCGCCGCTGACATCGAAATCCACAACCGCATTGGCGTGGAGGCATCGACTGTTGGTAACCATGAGTTCGATTTTGGCACAAATGCCTTCTCCGATGCCGTGGCTGACACGAATTTCCCTTATCTGACCTCCAATCTAAATTTTGCCGGCGACTCAGGTATCTCTGCTCGCTACCAGGAGACTGTAGGTGTTGGCGGACTCGAAGAAGCTAGTAGTGTGAAGAACAAGATTGTGCCGAGCTGCGTTGTTACTAAAGGCACTGAGAAGATTGGCCTTGTCGGTGTCACCACGCAGATCCTTGAGGCCATCTCCTCTACGGGCGGTGTTGAGGTCAAGGGCTTCGTCGGCGACGGTAGCGAAATTGACAACATGGTCTTGCTTGCCAGCCAAGTACAGCCGGTCATTAACGACCTCAAGAGCCAGGGCGTAAATAAGATCATCCTCATGGCGCACCTTCAGCAGATCGCTAACGAGTTGATCCTCGCGCCATTACTCACAGATGTGGACATCATCCTGGCTGCGGGTTCCAATACTCGCCTTGGTGATGGTAATGATCTCGCCGTGGCCTTCACGGGGCACGCGGCAAACTTTGCTGGCAATTATCCCATCTACACAGCCGGGGCCGATGGCAAGCCGACCGTCGTGGTGAACACCGACAACGAATTCACCTACCTCGGACGCTTGGTTGCTGATTTTGATGCCGATGGTATCCTCATTGTTCCAAACCTTCTCACGAATACCGGCATTAACGGAGCTTACGCTGCGACTGCCGCCAATGTGGCTGCTGCCTGGAACACCACGGAAGCCAATCTCTCTACTACCGCCTTTGCCGCAGGCACCAAGGGCGCTCTTGTGAAACAGATCACTGATGCCGTGCAGGGTGTGATCAATGCTAAGGATGGCGATGTACGCGGCTACACCAATGTCTATCTCGAAGGTGAGCGGAACTTTGTGCGCAACCAGGAAACCAACCTTGGCAACATCAGCGCCGACTCGATGGTCACCGTGGGTAAAGCAGCGCTACCATCCGCTGCTCATGTTGTCGCATTAAAAAATGGCGGTGGTATTCGCGCAGCCATTGGTGCTGTCGAAGTTGGTAGCGGTGCCAAACTTCCTCCACTGGCTAATCCGGGTGCAGGAAAGCCTTCGGGAGCTGTTTCACTTCTAGATATCGAAAACTCCATGCGTTTTAACAATGGTCTTATGTTGTGCGAGACCACGCCGGCAGGCCTAAAAGCCATCCTTGAACATGGTGTAGCTCTTTTGGGCAATCAGGGTCGCTTTCCGCAAATCGGAGGTATGCGTTTCAGTTTTGATTCCTCAATGTCTGCGGGTTCGCGTGTGCGCAGCTTGGCGCTGACGGATCTAGATGGAAATGTTACTGAGCACCTTGTTGAAAACGGCAGTGTCCTGCCGAATGCACCGGTAAGTATCACACTGGTTACGTTGAACTTTCTCGCCAACAATGGGGACAGCTATCCTTTCAAGGCAAACGCTGACAATTTCCGTTACATGCTATCTAGTGGCGGACTTTCTGGTAGCACGGATGAGTCGCTGAATTTCACTGCGGCTGGAGTGGTCCCTGGGAACATCCTCGGTGAGCAGGTCGCGCTTTCTAGACACTTGCAGGCTCGACATGCCACTCCGTCTACAGCCTACACCGTGGCTGAGATGCCGATTCCGCAGGACACCCGTATCCAGCAGCTATCAAGCCGCGTTGATACGGTCTTGGCGGCTGGCCCGGTTACGTTGGCTGCCGCGCTTCACAACGTGCAGACAGGAGCTTCATTGGTGCCCATTGTGGTTAGTCGTATCGGTACTGCTGCTGCTAGCGTGCGACTTGTCACAGCCAATGGCACGGTATCCTCTGTGCCGCCTATTGCCGCTGCGCTGGCGGGTGTTGATTATACGGCAGTCGACACCGTGGTGTCCTTTGCGCAAGGTGAGCTAAGCAAAACAGTGAATATTCCGCTGCTCACTCGGCCAGCTTTGACTCCGAATCGTCGTTTCAATATTGTGCTCAGTCAGCCGAGCCTCGGTTCCACTCTGGGTGCGATTACCACTGCAGAGGTACGACTGCTGGCTAGCGATTCATTGGCGCCGACTCTCGCCGTTATCACACCTACGGCAGCCACGACCGTGGTTAGCTCCACTAGCCCTTACATGGTGCGCGGCACGGTCTCCGATCTGCGCGGTGTAGATCGTGTAGAGGTCTCGGTTAATGGCGCGGCAGCAGTCAGTGCACAGCTCGGCACTCCCATTCGCACCACTATTCCCTGGAGTCTCGCCATCAGCCCCGTATCGGGATCGAACACACTTTCTGTGATCGCTTATGACCTTAGCGGTAATGCCACGACAGCCATTACGCGCAGCTTCAGCTTCAACCAGCGCTACAACCTTGCCATTAGTCGCAGTGGCCCAGTTGGTGTCGCGCTCGATGGCTTAGGCGCTGTCGCCATCGCTGCTACACCTGCTAGCGCTGCAGCGGCCCCAGCACCTGTAACGGCTAATGCAAACCCGAGGACAAGCGCCATTGAGCCAGGCACAGCCGTGAAGCTCACCGCAACACCAAGGCTTGGTTATCTCTTCAGCCACTGGGCAGGCATGCCGGCAAGTTCCACTGCTACGGGGAACGTGTTAACCTTCGTGATGCCTTCAGAAGATGCCAGTGCAGAGGCCGTATTTGTGGTGAATCCACTGCTGCCAGGTATGGGAGAGGGAAATGTATTCTACGGCCTCTTGCAGCCTGAAGCAGGCACCGTGGCTGGCAATGATACGGTTGGTTTCGTTACGGGCACCTTGGTTCCTGCTAGCGGCATGTTTACCGGGCGCGTCCTCATCGGTGGTCTCAGCCAAGCTTTTATTGCCACGATCTATGGAAATGGCGGTGCCATCTTCAGCATCGGTAGCGCGCGGCAGGCTGCGTTGGCCTTTGACGGCGGCACACGCTCTCTCGCGCTCAACTTTGTAGCAGGTCGAATCCAGGTTAGAGCTACCGCCAATGGAGGCGTGCAGATCAGTAGCGGTTCTTTAGGTCGTGCAGCCTATAGTAGCACCAATCTTCTGCCCTCCGGCTTGCTTAATGATAAGATCCCAGCAACTGCAGCAGTAAATAACCGCGCCTACCTGACCGTGGCCTTGCCTGCAAAGACGCAGACCCCTCCGCTGGCCATGGAAAGCTATCCGCAAGGCGATGGTTTTGGCACTCTAACCCTCAGTAATCTTGGTGTAGCCACCTACGCCGGCACACTCGCGGATGGCAGCGCTTTCACCGCTAGCTCCGGCATCATCAGCAACGCACAGATCCCCTTCCTGGCACAGTTGCTTACACCAGGAGCCACCACACGTGGCGGCAATCTCTCCGGCATACTGATCGTGGACAGCGCACAAGCTGACAGCGATGTCACCGGCACAAATCTCTCATGGTACCGTCCATCCGTTACCCAGATCACTCTGGGAACACCCGCTGCCCAGGCTTCTCAGCGCTACACCTCAGGCTGGCCCGCAGGCATTCTGGTAGATGCTGTGGGCGCGTTATATGACCGCACACGCAGCGTGCAGGATAGCCTGGGTCTCAGCGTGGCCAACCCCGTTGCAGGCAATGCGCTAATTCTACTCACACAGGGCAAGCTGATCGCCGACGTGAGCATTAGCCAGCTCAATGTCGTTGCCAACGCTGTAGAGAAAATTCCTGCCATAAACTCTGCCTTCAGCCTGACTCTGGTGCCTAGCCTGGGTAGCTTTAGCGGCGTCTTCACGCCGAACTGGACCAGCCCTGCTGCAACCAGGTTCAATCCTACCTACCGGGGGATTATACTTCAAAAAGGTGCGTCGAAGGGCGGTTATGGCTACTTCTTGAGCAACCGCGTCAACGATCTGGACCCCGAAAGTGGTCGTGCCATCCTCGTTGCTCCGTGAAAAAAATCTTCATGAGTAGATGCAGGTTCGCTTTTGACGCAGTCCCTGCATCTGTCATGCTTGATTCATGAAATCCATTTTTTGGTTCTTCCTTTCTGTTTTAGCCTTCGTGCTTTCTTCCTGTTCAGAACCCGTGCGGCTCCGTCCTCTCATGTCGCGGACTTTGGATCTCAAACCCAGCGATTTCGGACCCGCAGAGCTTTCTAAGCCCCTTCTGGGTTCGATTGATTCAGATTCTGGTCTGGTTGTCGTTCATTATGGCCTACCTGAAAAGCACCTTCGTTCGCGTTACTCTCAGCCCAACGTCGCCTTTGTATCCGTGGTTCATGGCATCAAGTTTTTGAATCGTTTGGTCAAATCTTTGCCGCATGATGGCGAGCACGCCTCGATTCTTCAGCAATTGATTCGAACTCGTTCGCGCATGATGGACTTTTACAACCATCGACGCATTGCCTTCAACTCAGTGCCTCCCTTCACAGGCCGCACATTTATGGCTCGCAATGCCATCATGCCTGCCCTCGGCACGACGCGCTGATTCTGCTATTTGGTTTCTTGAACATTAGGGTTCACTTCTGTGCCCATTTTTTGTGCGCGAAGCATCTCTGGAGATTTTCGGTTTCATTTACCGTTGGAAGTTAGTGGCTGCTGAATTTGGCAGTGCAGTGTTTTCTTCCTGAGGCTTACGGACTAGCCTAAACATCTAAACTTCTTTGAAGCGTGATTGGAATGACCTGCTTGTGAGTATTGCTCACCGCGGGGCGCTGAACTAAGCAAGAGGAGTCAGTTTGACGCAGGTTTTCATGCTTCGACGTGTTGTGCATGATGGGCTGTTGAATCTTGGTTTTGCCTCTCACCGTTTCATCCATTAAAAAGCATCGAGTTCTGTAATGATTTCTGACACGCCTATGTCATGAGCTTCACAAGGTACATCTGGAAGTATCTGCACATGAAAGGCAATGCCGATGCGCCTAGCTCGAGCCGTTTCAGGATGAGCTAGAAGTCGATCATAAAACCCACCTCCACGTCCTAACCGGGCTCCATCTCTCAGGCCAAAAGCTAGGCCTGGAACCAAAATGATATCAATACTGTTGAGAGTGACTTGGGTGCTTCCTGAAGGTTCCCAAACACCCATAGCCCCACGCTTTAAATCTTCCTGCGAGGTCACTTCGATCGGAATGAGATCTATCCCTTCCACCGCAAAAAAAACCGTTCTCCAGCCTTGTGCGTGTAGCCATGGCATGAATGAACTGACGAGATCAGGCTCAGAGCGGAGTCCGCCAAACATGGCGATGGTTCCACGGGCCTTCCAAAGGTCGGATCGCTTCTGAAGAGCTATCAGCATTTGTTCGCTCCATTGTTGAATGCTGCTACCGGGAAGCATCTTCAGCCGTCGGCGCATTTCGAGACGAAGATTGTGCTTCTCGGTGGAAAGGTCGTGACAGTCTGGCTGCATCGTCGTTGGATCGATATCTATGTTTTAGGCTCTGATTCTTTGCATGGATGTTGAGAAGCACTGGTGTACATGATTCATGGCATTCTTCACCTTTGCCTGTGCATTGGGATAGTCGTGATCGATTTCGAATAAGGTCTTTGCGATGTCTTCAATCGGAGTTTCATCCATCTCGAGGAGCCAATCCGACAGGCCGATGTCCTTGAACATCCAGCACTTCGGACTGTGAAATTCGGAGTAGGTGTGAATGATGGGTGTGCCGTTTGCGAGCGCGATGATTGGCGAGTGCGGTTCGTGACAGATCACTGTGTGTGCTTTAGCAAAAATGGAAGCGGCTTCATCGGCATTCCAGAAGCTTTCCAAGTTCACGATCTGCTTCTGCAATTCAGGTGGCATTGGGTCATGCAGAAGGCGCTTGTTATGCCCCATCTCCTTCAGGGTCTCTGGGGCGATCAACACCTTGCCACCTGTTTTTTCAATCCACAGCTTGATCAATCCACGGTATTTGGCTGCGCGCCGCTCGTCGTCCTCGATTTGTTGTGGAGTAGGGTGCAGAGGATTGAGCTTTTCCGGACGAGGATCATCCACGCCTGGGTACTTCGGGGTGTTGGTGCGGATCTGAACGGTAATGAAACGCCGTTCTTCCAAGCTAAGCTTTTTCATGGTGGCCGATCCTCGATCTTCATCCCTCACATCGATTCCGAAGCAGCCATCAGGACCAAATTCAAGAATGGGTGTCTTCAGCCCTGCTCGCTGAAGAATACTTAGAGTTTTGCTTTCTCGGGTATAAATGAATGCCGCTTGATTGAGCAAATCGATACGCTCCTGCGCGCCTTCGCCCTGAATCATGGTAGGAAAAAAAGACTGGCCAAAGAGGCCATAAGGTTTGCCATGTTGACGGCAAAACTTCATGTAGCTGATGTCTTGCCCCATGCCCGAGTTTCGAATAAAAAGATCGCAGCTTTGGATAGCTTTTTGAAGCTTTCGATCTTTTTGGCTTTGCCCAGTTAGGCTGCCTTGCAGGAATTCGACGTTGGGAAATCTTCGTTGCAGCATCGCTTGGATGCGTGCGTCTATCTTCATCATCCAGACAATGATGTGCACATGCGGTAAGTGCTGCTCAAGTACACGCAAGGTCCCGGGCGTGTGTCCGATGTCACCGATGTTGATGGTATCCCATCCTGATTGTAGGACAATGGTTTTGGTTTTTGTCTCTTTGCCAGAAGCTGAATGGCAGAGGGTGGCAATGACAGCGGTGATCCAATGGCGGCGATTGAGCATGGCGAAAGTCACTTGGGGCAGGCGATTCCAACACAAAGTTGAACCGCCTAGGTCTGCAATGGCATGTTTTGTTAAGCCGGAGCTAGGCTGATGTCATACCCATAGATCTCGCGAAAGATGTCACACTTCGACTGAATGGCGATTTGTTCGATCGTCGTATCTTCGACACCGTGTGTCAAAAGTGTGAGTCTCCTCGCCTCGGGGCGAAGAACGATGGATTTGACGCGCTGTGCGTGGCTGCGATCAAGCGCATCGGCGATTCTGAGCAAGGCAGCGAGTTTGAAGACGATCATGCGTTCTTCGCGGTCTAGGTCGGAGAAGTGGGGGTGACCCCGCTCTGGATTGTAGCGTCGGTGGTAACGGGCGAGCAGTGCCACCAAGGTGCGCTCGCTCGTGCTGAGTCCGAAAATCTCCGTCTGCATCAGGATATAGAGACTATGCTTATGATGCTCTCGTGGACTGATGAAAATGCCTACTTCGTGAAGGATAGCCGCGACACGAAGCACTAGCTCATAGCGCGCATCCAGACCATGAAGATGTCTTAGTTCACGGAAGAGTTGCTGGGCAAAGTTGGCTACATGATCTGCAT
Source organism: Prosthecobacter sp. (assembly GCA_044355075.1). Lineage (GTDB taxonomy): Bacteria > Verrucomicrobiota > Verrucomicrobiia > Verrucomicrobiales > Verrucomicrobiaceae > Prosthecobacter. Next base: position 17,737 of record JBIKYV010000014.1, on the reverse strand, counting down.
GCTTGCGGTCAGTCTTGTAGCGCACGCCGATTTCACATGCAGCTTGCATGACTTCTTCCTGAAAGCTGTCTGTCCGTGGGCGTTCGGTGACAAGGTCTTGCATGAGTTCACGATGGAAATCTCCATCAGGCACCCAAATGACTTCGTCACCAAAGCGTGAGGCTAGAGCAAGATTCGTTTGCAGGGCAGGCACGATGCCTTCTCCGCCTGTGTAGTGAACGTGCAGGCTGCGCACCAGTTCATCAGGGCTCAGTGCCGCGATTTTTTGTGTAAAGCGTTCGAGATCTTTTTCGATGATCCGACATGCGCCCAAACGAGGTGTGGCGAGTAAAGGGGCCACGCTTTGAATCTCGGCTCCGATCGCCACATGGTTATCGAATTCATATCCATCATAGTCCTGGGCTAGGTGATCGACTACGCCACGGATCTGTTCTTCTAAGTGCGAAAGGTGCTGCGGGTTCTCACCCTCCAGGCCTGCCATGGCTTCACGTGCGCGAAAGATGCCAAGCCTGTAATTGCTATACATGGCAAGTCGGCCTTGCTTGAAGTAGAGTGCGCGAGTGTTGCCTGGTCCGATGTGCGAGACAAAGGTGCGTCCCTCTGCCAAACGGGGATTTTTATCTAACAATCGACGTGCGATTTGATAGACAAGTCGTGTCATGTCGCCGTCGTCAATAACCCGTGCGGTTAGGCGAGTGCCAACTTGCAGACGATTGAGAAAGATTTCGTGATTGGCCGCTTCGGTTAAAATGTTGGTCGTGTAGAGTCGGATGGATTCCAGAGGCATTCCATACTCCCGAGTGGACAAAAGGAAGTCACGGAGAATGGCAGCCGCCTGTTCCAGGGTGCCGCGTGTAAGAGTGCCTGTGCGGAAGATGTCTCGTGCAACTGGTAGTGGACGATCTAGGTGCTCGATCTGAACAAAACCGCCCTTCTCCGTAGTGTTTCCAATAACCATGGAAAGCGAAGCTGCGCCAACGTAGATGACGGCTTGCTCGGTAGAGGTCGGGGGAGGCATGATTGAAAAGGGCTTAATTCCAGGACGTATTTAACGGCTCATTTGAGTTTCTCGAAGCCAAGCGACACTACCCACGGCCACGGCGGTCCCACCTAGCTTGGCGATGCTATACTTGATGCCTCTGCTCAGGCCAGGCACCGCATAGCGTGCCACTTCTTGTTTGAGCATGCCTAGATAAATGCCCGGCATTTCTTCCACTAAGCCTCCACCCAGAGTGATGTGATCTGGAGCTAGCAGATTTACGACAGCAGCGACTCCCATTCCAAGGTAGCGAATGGAATTGCGGAACATCATGACAGCTGCTTCCTGGTCCGTACGCACGGCATTGGCCAAGGCCTTGCTGCGAATCTCGCGTAGGTTACCTTGGGTCTTTCGATCCAGATCCGGCAATTGTCCCCGGTAGCAGGCGACGCCTGCCTGAGCGGCAAGAGCCAGACGGCTGGTTAGGTCCTCCAACATCACGGTGCCTTCATGAGGGCTGCTGAGATGTGTTCCAGGTAGGTAGATCATACCGAGTTCCATGGCAGAAGCAGCTCTTCCCATGATGATGCGTCCATCGTAAACAAAGCCCGCGCCCACGCCTGTGCCAGGAAAGATCCCGAGTAGGGAACGCGCGCCTTTGCCTGCACCCAGCTTGTATTCACCATAGGTTCCTGCATCCACGTCATTCAGCACTGAGATTGGTTTTTTGAACGTGTTGCGCAGCAGCGTGCCGAGTTGCATGTTGTTCCACCCTAGGTTCGGCGCGTGAATGAGCACGCCGCGTTCTGGATTCACTAGCCCTGGGCAACCGATGCCGATGCCCTGCAATCCTTTCGGATCAACTCCAGCCGTTTCGATGGCTTCGTGGATCGCTTTGACGATTTTCATCCGGCCTTTGGCTTGGCCATCCGAGCCGTTAGTGGACTTCCTTGAGGTGCCGAGGACTTTGTAATCTTTGTCCAGCACACAGGCCAGCATCTTGGTGCCACCCAAGTCAAAGCCGATCCAAAAAGGAATGCTTTTCAGTTTGAGCGTTCGGCCAGACTTTGGTGCCGCTTTCTCAGTTTTATCTTTTTTCTTTGCTGCCATGCCTCATGAGAGCACGGGTGGCCCATTGGGAGCAAGTGACAAGCTTCAGCGAAAATGGATTCAAGCCCCTGAATTGAGACTCATTGAGGGCCAGTCAGATAGTCACTGACTCGGTTTCCCCGGAAAGTCACGGTTGCGGCTTTATAAGGGATATAAGTCACCGCAGGTCCCATGCCCCCCCAGTAAGGATCCCAGGGACCGATGTAACCGCAGCCTCTGCCCCGAAAGGCCCATCCGCCTCCCCAACCCCATCCTCCACCCCAGCCCATGCCGATCGTGTTCGTGTAAACAGGCTGACTGCCCAAGTAGGTCCATTGCTCAATGCTCGTGCCCTTTTGCCTGCCCGCTGCTACTCCGTCGGGGCGTCCCATCGAAAGAAAGACACCTTCTTTGCTCATGCCTTCGCGGATTCGTCCTTGCTGTACCAACACTTGATCGCTGGTGCTGAGAGATTGATAAAGCTTTGGATTTGCTGTGATACGTCTCTCTCGTGGAGTTGCGCAGGATGCCAGCAGGCAGCCACAAAGCAAACAAAGGGAAAGGCGGAGTATGAAGAAACCTCTCATGGTCAATTTTTAGAAAAGGGAAATAGCCTGGAAGACTGGATAGCCTGCACTTTTGTTCAAGCTGATACATCAAAGACGCATGGCGAAGTGGACCTGACGCCCGACTTCCTCAAAGCCACAAGATGGATAGAGGTTCTGCCCGACAAGGTTGGAGGCCATGGTTTCAATCTTCGCCACTTTCATCCCAGATTGCCGAAAATAATCCAGTGCATAATGAATCAGCCTTCGTCCAAGTCCCAAGCCGCGCGCTTGTTCCTCTACCGCTAAGTTAGGGATACGCCCGATGGAATTTAGCCGATCCAGACGGGTCGTGATGTAGCCTAGGATAACCCCATCGCGTTCTGCGACAAAACAGCCCTCGGCATTCGAAAGGCAGTCATCGTTGATGTGATCTGCTTTTCGGGCGCGCCAGTCACGCCCATTCCAGATCCCGAGTCGGTCTTCTAGCATCTGATCCAGCGCCACACTGCCAAATGAGTCTACGGTGATTTTTCTCAGCACCTCCAGATCTTCGGAACGGTAATGGCGAATAGTGACAGGGGCTTCATGAGGCATCATCAGCCGAACATAAAGGGCATTCCTCAGCCTGTCACGCGCGCAGAAGAGCCCATCCCGCCCCTTGCTCTACACGCCTCTACCGCCTACATGCCTCCATGCCCGCCTCCGTGAACGACGAGCCTCGAAATATCCCCCGCCACATCGCCATCATTATGGACGGCAATGGGCGGTGGGCTCGTGAGCGGGGTTTTCCCCGCACAGAAGGTCACCGACGAGGAGCCGATACCGTTCGCACGGTCTGCGATGCCTGTGGCGAACTGGGCGTCGATTTCCTCACGCTGTATGCATTTTCCTCGGAAAACTGGAAACGTCCCAAACGAGAAGTGCAGGCCCTCATGAAATTGTTGGAGCAGTTTCTCCGCACACGCACGCCGGAGATGGTCACGCAAAACATCCGCCTTCAGGCCATAGGGAGACTGCATGCGCTACCTCCCGCCTGCCAGGAGCAGCTCCATCGTAGTATCGAGCAGACCTCACAGAACACCGGCCTAACGCTGATTTTAGCGCTCAGCTACGGTGGCCGTGAAGAAATCGTTGATGGTGTGAAAAGCCTCCTTGATAGCATTGAGCGAGGTCACTTGGACAAAGGCATGATCGATACAGAAGTCTTCTCCAAACATCTTTACACGCGTTACTATCCTGATCCTGATTTGCTGATTCGCACGAGTGGTGAGATGCGGCTCTCGAACTTCTTGCTTTGGCAGCTGAGCTATACCGAGTTTTATATTACAGATACGCTTTGGCCTGATTTCAGCAAAGAGGACCTGGTGAAAGCGATTCGCTCTTACGGCCAGCGTCATCGTCGTTTTGGTGCGGTGTCCTAATGTCGGAAATCACTAGTTAGACTCTGGTCGAAAGAGTATCCTGTTGGTGTTCCATGCTGTCCGATAAGATGGTGAAAAGTGCGTCGTTTTTTTGATGAAGCCTTGGCTTCTGGAACTGCGATGATCCCAATCGGCCTTGCATCATGCAGTTTAAAAACATGCGCCAATAAGCTTTGGCACGTGATGAGCGACCGGTCGGCTTAAACTTATCTGTCCAAAACGCAGCGCCTGTGACCTAATGGAAACCATGAAGTGCCTGCTCCGCTGTATTCTTCTCCTTGCCTCTTTATGCCACGCGGCCACGCAGGTCGATGTGATCGTGTATGGCGCTACGCCGGGAGGATTCTGCGCCGCCATTGCAGCGGCGCGTGAGGGTGCCTCGGTGGTGCTGCTTGAGCCGACGGGGCATGTCGGTGGAGTAAACACGGGCGGGCTGTGCTTCTCGGATTCGAATCAAACGGTGCGCAGCACGGTGATGGGGCTCTTTGAGGAATGGCATTCGCGGGTGGAAAAGGACTACCAGCAGCGAGGCGTCGCGCTGCCTTACAAGGTGAGCGAGAAGGATCACACGCACTGGACTTACGAGCCGCATGTGGCGGCGAAGATCACGAAGGAGATGCTCAATGAGGCCGGCGTGAAGGTGATGACGCGGCAGGTGCTGAAGTCGGTGACCAAAGACGGAACACGCATCACGAAACTGATCACCAGCGGCGGTGAGTTTGAGTCCAAAACGTTCATCGACGCCACCTACGAGGGCGATTTGATGGCCGCCGCAGGTGTGAGCTGGACGATTGGTCGCGAGGGTCGAAAGGAGTTCGGCGAGTCGCTGGCGGGTAAGCAGTATCCGAAGAAGAAGATGGCCATGTCAGGACTCGGTGCCGATGACAAGCCGCTACCTTTCATCACCACGACCGATGCCGGACCCGATGAAGACGGCGACAAGAATGTCATGATCTACAGCTTCCGCCTCTGCGTGACGAAAGACTCGGCAAATCGTGTGCCCTTTCCGAAACCTGCGAACTACGATCCGGCACGCTTTGAGGTGTTGCGTCGCTACTTTGCCCAAGAAAAACGCCCACAGCTGCTCTGGGATCTCTATCCCCTTCCAGGGAACAAGTTCGATGCGAACAACGGCATCGGAAAACAGTTCTCCATGGGCCTCATGGGAGCCTGCAATGGCTGGAGCGAGGCAGATGAGGCCGGTCGAGCGAAGATCTGGGAGGCTCACAAGCAATACACCCTGGAGATGCATCATTTCCTCAGCACCGATCCTGCCGTGCCTGCCACGATTCGTGACGAATACGCGCAGATCGGCCTCTGCCGTGATGAGTTCGCCGACGACGATCATTGGTCGCCGCAGCTTTATGTGCGCGAAGGGCGCCGCATGATCGGCGAATACGTTGTTTCGCAAAAAGACATTATGGAGGAACCGAAGAAGGACGATGCCATCGTCGTATCGTCCTTCCCCATCGACTCGCACGACTGTCAGCGCGTCGGCACGGGTGAATTCGTCATCAACGAAGGCACCATCATGCCGGTGCGAATGCCGGGAAGAAAGCACGGCTATCCGTATCATGTGCCGTATCGCGCCATCACCCCGAAGGCCGCCGAGTGCACGAACTTGCTTGTGCCCGTGGCTCTCTCCTGCACGCATGTTGGCATCTCCTCCATCCGCGTGGAGCCCACCTGGATGATTCTCGGTCAAAGCGCGGGCATCGCCGCCGCTTTGAGCGCGAAACAGAATCTCGACGTGCAAAAGCTGCCGTATCCCGCGCTGCGTGAGCGCTTGCTGGCGCAGAAGCAGGTGCTCGATTTGCCTGTGCTCGCCGAACTGCCACCCGAACCTAAGGGGGCGATGAGCATCGACCCGAAAACCTTGTCCGGCATCGTGCTCGACGACAAGCAGGCCGAGTTAAAAGGTGAATGGAGCCACTCGTCCGGCTTCAAACCGCACATTGGCACCGGTTACCTCCATGATGACAAACGCGGCGATGGCGAGTCCCTGGCCGTTTTCCGTTTCAAAGCACCTGGAACCGCTCGTTACGACCTACGCATGGCTTACTCCGCCCATGAGACGCGAGCCACGAAAGTGCCGTTGACGATCCAAAATGGCAAAACGATCGTGGAACTTCTCGTGGATCAAACGCAGCCACTTCCCGCCGGTGAAGCTTTCCGCAGCATCGGCACGGTCGAACTCCAAAAAGGCCTTGAAACGACCTTTACGATCCGCAATGCCGACACAGACGGTTTTGTGATTTTGGATGCGCTGCAGCTTTTGCTGACACCGTGAGATCACGAACCGCTGATTAGACGCTGATATGACGCTAATAATGAGAGGCTTAAGATTAGCGTTTCATTAGCGTCAAATGAGCGGTTAGACCGACTCTCAATGACCATGTCTCCTTTCAAATTAACCATGAAGCTCCTTCCTCTTTTTTTCCTCACGACAACCCTCTTTGCTGCCGAACCCGTCGCTACGGTCACCAATACGCCCGGCCTCGTGGCGTTTTGGGACTTCGTGAAGCGTGAGTCCGATGGAGCCAAGCGTTTCACGGCGCATGTGCCTGCTGGAGCCACGACGGACTACCCGCTGGATGCCGCGAACTACATCAAGGATTACTGGGGCGCGGGGCGTGAGGCGACGTATGCGGATTTCCCGCAATTAGGTCGTGGACCGTTCGGGAATGCCATTCGCATCGTCAAAGAAACGGATGCGGACTTCCGCCCCTTCCTCTTCGTGCCGCGTTCGCGACTGCACGATACGCCGCTCGACATCAAAGGCGCGGGCAAGTCAGTTACGGTGGTCGTGTGGGCGATCCGGGAGAGCGGGAATCATGCGTTGGCGGGCATCTGGCATGAGGGCACCGATTTGAAGGAGAAGACTACGACCACCATTGCCAAGGTGGAGCGCGGGCAGCGGCAATACGCGCTCTTTGCCGGTCTGAACAAGCAAGGCAGTGCCTGCGGCCATGTGTCGGAGAACGGCGCGAGTTCCTTCTTGAACAAATACGCCCTCCACAAGTGCAACTCCGTCGAGCAATCGCCCGAAGTGCCTGCTGATACGCCGGCCGAGGTGCTGGACAAGTCCTGGCAGTGCTTTGCGATGACTTTTGATCATGAAAAAGATGAACTCACCGGCTGGCTGAACGGCGTCTCTGGTGATCGCTGGCTCGACAACCCAAAGAACGACAGGCTTATCTCCTCCGCCTACAATGCCTACATGCAGGGCCACTACGCGAAGCTCCCCGGCAAACAAGACGGTGAGGACAAGACCTTCCCGAGAGATCAATACTACAATCCGCCCGAAGCTGAGCCGCTGAGCGTGAAAGTGCTCCGCGAGTCCGCTGACGAACGCGTCGAACTGCGTGAGCATCGCTTCACGAAGATCGAAGTCACCCTCCGCGGCGGAAAAGAAGTCGCCCGCGATCTCGTGGCGCTGCGCCTGAATCCCTGGTGGTATCCGCACGACCTCTACACGCCGAAGGACGCGCAAAGCGGCGGCCCCTTCACCATTGGCCGCGTCATCCACAGCTCACGCGGCGTCGGCTTCACCGGCTGGATTGGCGGCGTGGCTGTCTTTGACCGGGCGCTGAGCGCGGAGGAACTAAAAACTTTTTCTGGAATGTGCATCCCTAAGTCGGAATAGGGGCATTTATCAAACACAGACAACCGTCTATGAAACATACCATTTCACTTTTTTTCGTTTGTGCACTCGCAGTTACAGCAGCAAACGCCGCCTCGCCCGACATCGTCGTCTATTCCGGCGTGCCATGCGGCATTGCGGCTTCCATCACGGCGGCGCGTGAAGGCGCGAAAGTGGTGCTCATCGAGCCAACGAAGCACGTCGGCGGTCTCAGCACGAGCGGGATCAACACAGCCGAGAGCGAACACATGCTGAAGTGGAGCATTGGTGGCTTTGCGGACGAGTTTTATCGGCGCATGGGCCGCCATTATGAGGAGACCAAGAACCAGCAGGCTTACCCGCACAAGGACAAGCGCCTCGACAACATCTACTTTTTTGAGTCCAGTGTCGCGGAGAAGGTGTATCTCGACATGCTGAAGGAAGCAGGCGTGGAGGTTCGCTACGGGGCGAGTGTGGACACGGTGGCGAAGGATGGCGCTAAGATCACCGGCATCACCCTCACCGACGGCACGAAGCTCACTGCGAAGGCATTCATTGATGCCAGCTACGAGGGCGATCTCATGGCACGCGCAGGTGTGAAGTATGCGATCGGTCGTGAATCCCGGGCGGAGTTCGGCGAAGAAGCGGCGGGAATTCGCTTCGACAAGACGCCGCGCAAGGCCCGCACGGTGGATGCGCAGGGCAATCTCCTCCCGGGCATCAGCGCATGGGCGAAAGACCTCCGCGAAGGTGAGGCGCATCGTGCGCCGATGAACTACAACTTCCGGCTCATCGTCGCCAAAGATCCGCAGTTCCAGGTGCCTATCCCCGCGCCCAAGCTTTACGACGCCCAGCGCTACGCACTGCTAGCCAACTGGCTGCGCGATCAGGCAGCGCAGAAGAAGGCGGTAAAACTCTCTGACATCCTCGACCTCTACGAGCGCCGGAACGGCAAGTTCGAGCTCAACAACAAGCAATCCGCCATCTTTTCCCTGGGCCACTTCGGCGGACAGTTTGACTGGCCTGATGCAAGCTATGAGCATCGTTCCCGCATCTACGAGGATCACATGGATTATACACTCGGCCTGCTTCACTTTCTCGCCACGGACACTTCGGTGCCCGCGAACGTGCAGCAGGAGATGAAGGCCCTCGGCCTCCATAAAGACGAGTTCGCCGACAACGGCCATCTGCCTTACCAGCTCTATGTCCGCGAAGCCCGGCGTATGAGAGGAGAGCATGTCATGACGCAGCACGACGTTCAGACAGATCGTCGCAAGCCGGACAGCATCGGCATGAGCAGTCACTTTATCGACTGCCATCACGTGCAGCGCGTGGCCTTGAACGAAAGCGAGTTCGTCAACGAAGGCCGTATCTGGCGCATGGGTTACGCCAATCAGATTCCCTACCGAGCTCTCACACCGAAGGCTGCCGAATGCACCAACTTGCTCGTGCCCGGCGCGGCGAGCTACACGCATGTCGCGTTCTGCACCCTTCGACTGGAAAGCACCTGGATGATCACTGGCCACGCTGCTGGTGTCGCCGCCGTCATCGCGGTGAAGGATGGATCCGAGGTGCAAAAGGTGAACATCGCCGCGCTTCAGGGTAAACTCCGATCTCAGAACCAGGTGATCGACTTCATCCCCGGCCAGCCTGAGAAGTGCGAGCACCTCAATGGACCACCGGAGTTTTAAATGAACCCAATGCACGCAATTCAGTGGAGAAAACGCCAGCTCCTTCCTTAACATTTGCATGAAATACACCCTCCTCATCCTCACTCACCTCTGGCTTTCCATCGCTGCACCCGCCGCCACGGTCACCACCTTTGCCGGAACGGGCACCAAAGGCTTCTCCGGTGATGGTGGACCTGCGACTAAAGCCGAACTCAACAACGTCTTTGGCGTAGCGCGTGGGCCGGATGGCTTTCTCTACATCTGCGACATGGACAATGCCCGCGTCCGGCGAGTCGGACCTGATGGCAAGATCGAAACCTATGCAGGCAATGGCGTGCGTGGCCGCAAAGGCGATGGCGGTCCGGCGGACAAAGCTTCGCTGAACATGCCGTATGAGCTGGCCTGGGATCAGGCGGGTAATTTGTTCATCGTCGAACTGGCGAACCACGCTGTGCGCCACGTGGATGCGAAGACGCGGATCATCACCACCATCGCGGGCACGGGCAAACAAGGCTTCAGTGGCGATGGCGGACCAGCGACAGAGGCGCAATTCAATCAACCGCACAGCCTGGCCTTCGATCCGGCGGGCGATCTTTACATTTGCGACATCATGAACCATCGCGTGCGGAAGATCGACATGAAGACCGGCCTCATTTCAACATGGAGCGGCACGGGCGAAGCCAAGACCGCATCGGACGGTTCACCCATCACGGGTTCACCGCTCAATGGCCCGCGTGCGCTGGCTTTTGGTGCGGATGGCAAGTGCTACCTCGCCCTGCGTGAAGGCAACGCACTGCTCCTGCTCGACCCGAAAGCGAACACGCTCAAACGCGTCGCAGGCACGGGTAAATCGGGCTTCACCGGCAATGGTGGTCCTGCGCTCGAAGCTAGGCTCGCTGGTCCCAAGGCGGTGGGCCTCGATGCCGAGGGGAATGTCTATCTCGCCGACACCGAATCGCATTCCATTCGTTACCTCGATGTGAAAAAGGGAACCCTCGAAGTGCTCTTCGGCAATGGCAAGAAAGGTGACGGCCCTGATGGCAACGACCCGCTCAACTGCCAGCTCGCCCGGCCACACGGCGTCTTTGTGGATAAGGACGGCAGCGTCTTCATCGGCGACAGCGAGACGCATCGTGTGCGTGTGTGGCGGAAGTAATCTTTCCTGCATCCCCCTTCGAAACATCATGCTGAAGCGCCTCATCAGGATCTCATCGTTGGCCCTAGCTGCCGCTCTTCGAGCCGCTGAACCCGCCGCCATGGTCACGATCGCGCCCGCGCCGGTCGAGCGTGCCGCTTTGGTGGTCAAAGTGCCGATGCCATCCTCCGATCTCGCATCGGACCTCAAGGGGCTCTGTGCTTTCGACGCCGACGGACGGGCCTACCCTTTGCAAGAAGATGCCTCTCGCCACTTCATCCTCGTGCTGGGCTTCGTGCCGGCGAATAGGAGCGTGAGCCTCGAACTTCGCCATGCCGAAGCCAAAGAGGCGGTGCACGGCGACAGCCATGGCGAAGACGGCCTAACGATCTCCATCCGAGGTAAGGAGCATCTCAACTTCAGGATGGACAAGACGAGGAAGCCCCGCGCCGACATCAGTCCAGACATTCTACGCGCGGGCTACCTCCACCCGGTTCGCTCGCCTTCCGGAGCCGTCGTGACCGGCGACTATCCATCCAATCATCCGCACCACCACGGCATCTGGACGCCTTATACCCAGGCGATCTTCCAAGGACGGGCCACCGACTTCTGGAACATGCAGAACAAAAAAGGTCGCGTGGACCTGGATCACGCCAGCTTCCTCCCGACGAGCAAGCCTGGCAGTGGACATCCTGTCTTCGAACAACTCGCGGCCACGCTGACGATGACCGACCTCACGGGACCCGCGCCGATCCCTGCGCTCCATGACCACTGGACGGTTCGGCTGTATGACGTGCCATCGGGGCCCAAGCCCATGGTCGTCTTTGATCTCACGACCACTCAAGTCTGCGCGGGCAAAGACGCCCTCGAACTCCCGGAATACCATTACGGCAGCTTTGGCCTGCGCGGCCCCGACGCATGGAACGGCAAGGAGGGGGCGCGTTTCCTGACCTCCGAAGGCATCACGGACCGCAAGATTGGCGACGGAACCCGTGCCCGTTGGTGCTACCTGGGAGGCAAGACCAGCGCTGGCCTATCGGGCACCGCCGTGCTGGGTTTCCCGGACAATTTCCGCTTCCCGATGCCGCTGCGCCTGCACCCGGACATGCCTTACTTTTCGATTGTCCCGCAGAAGCTCGGTGCCTTCTCGATCCAGCCCGGCAAGCCCTATGTGACCCGCTACCGCTGCATCGTCACCGACGGCGAACCCGACGCCAAGCTCTTCGAGGCCTGCTGGAACTCCCTGGCCCATCCAGCCGTGGTCAGCGTGACGAAGTAAGCGAAGGAAATTCTCCCTCCAGATGATGCACAGCGCCTCTTACACCAAGCCCTCAAAAGTAATTCTCTAAATGAGATGGCAGCATCGTCATCGGCGGCGTGGCGGTGTTTGACCGGGCGCTGAGCGCAGATGCTTGGCGAGGCTTTCCAAAGTGGCTTCGGCTTTAGCCGAATCATTGCCCCCGATTTGCGGCTAAAGCCGCAGCCACTTTCCCTCCAAACCTATCTCCTTCCTGCCAAATGCCACTGACCAACAAACTCATTGGCTGCTCGGGCACTCCGAAGTCTCCACGTTGAAGCTGGCTGATGAGTTGGTCGGCAGCGATGGCTCCCATGAGGTGATGATCTTGGTAGATGCCTGGAGTGGGTTCATGGCACTCGACGAGGTTGAGGCTCACATACCGCTGATTCTTCGGCAGCTCGAAGAACTGAGGTTCACCCTTGCTGCGTGGGTAAAGGACACCGCCGATCACGACGACATCGGGACGCTCGGTGCGTATCCATGTCCGCACATTGGCCGTGGTCAGATGGGCGGGGTGGTGAATGGCGAGGCGTTCGCGTGGCTTCAGACTCGACTGAAAATGCAGATACGCTGCGGACCACAGGTGGTGGGTTTTTACATCAGAATGCTGCGGCATGAGCAGGCCGATGCGGCGATGGCCGGCAGCTCGCAACTCAGCGCAGACGGTCTGCATGGCGTGGTAGTAGTCATGCACGACTCGGTTGAAGGCAGGCTGACTCAGGTTGTAGCCCAGCTCCACGACTGTGAATCGTTGCCAGTCGAGCGGGATCTGATTGCCGGGGCCGAAGTGCGGCGCGATGAGCAGGCCATGAATGTTACGCGCGGTCATGATCCGGGCAAAGCGGACGCCCTGGAGCTTCGGGTCGCCGATCCAGAAGGGTGTGAGCAGGTAGCCTCGCCGATGGGCGCGATCACGCGCACCGCGAAACATCATGCCGTAGGTGGTGTTGGTGTCCGGCCAGTTGGGTGGCACCTCCTTGTCCACACTGATAAATGCGAGCGTGGCCTGATGCTTCGGCTCGCGACGACTGACGCGAGATGTCATCAGGGCGGACACCAACGGATGAGGGCGATAGCCGATGCGTTCAGCGATGCTCTTGATTTCTTCCCGCTTCGCCGCAGGCAGTCTGGGACTGTCGCGCAGAGCGAGCGAGACCGTGGTGCGATGAACGCCCGCCGCCTCGGCGACATCCTGCATGCTCGGTGGTTTTTCGTGCTTCATACTACGATGAGCATAAAGAAGCCGTTCAAAGCGGGAAACAAGCCGCTTATGAAGTGATGAGCCGTCCAGAGGCCCTTCGCATGAATCCGACCATCTCCACCAACCGCCGCCAGTTTCTCACCACTCTCGCCGCCGCATCGGGTGCGGCCTCCTCGAGAGCCTTTTCAGCGGAGCCGCAGCAAACATCGTCCGCGCTGTTTCACGAAGCCGCTCGTGGTCTTCCACTCAACAACGACGCCGATGTCATCGTCTGCGGTGCGGGGCCGGCGGGAGTCACGGCGGCGATCAGCGCGTCGCGCGCGGGAGCGAAGGTGCGGCTGTTTGAGGTGCATGGAGCGCTCGGTGGCGTGTGGACCTCCTCGCTGCTCGGCTACTTGCTCGATTTCGACAAGCCGGGTTTCAACGTGGAGCTCGTGCGTCGTCTCCGCGAGCGCGATGCCATCAATGGCGGTGGCATGAACGGCCTCAGCTATCAGCCGGAAGAGATGAAACTGCTGCTGGAGGAGCTTTGCGCGGCAGCAGGTGTCAAAGTGCAGCTTCACACGCGGGTCGCCGCTGCCTATCGCGAGGGGCGCTCGCTCACCACCATCGTCACCGAGTCCAAAAGCGGCCGGCAGGCATGGAAAGCGCCCGTTTTCATCGACACCACGGGCGATGGTGACCTCGGTGCCCAAGCGGGCTGCGAGTTCGAAATAGGCCGCGAAAAGGCCTGCCCCTGCCAGCCGATGACGATGTATGCGCTGCTCGTGGTGAAGGACGTGGCGCAGATCGCCGATTGCATGCATGGCACCGGCGATGGCGGACGCCACGTCGGCCCGAAGGCCTTTCAGGACACGCTGAAGCGAGCGGGTGTCACGCCGAGCTACGGCCACGCGTGCCTGTTTCCCATTCAGGGAAATCTCGTGCTGCTCATGGCGAACCATGAATACGGCATCAACGCCACCGACGCCGCGCAAGTCACCGAAGCCACGCTGCGTGCCCGAGGCGAGATTCACCAAATCGTGCGTGGCCTGCGCAAGCTCGGCGGCCCCTGGGACGGCGTGCAAGTCGCCGCCACGCCTGAACAAATCGGCGTCCGCGATGGACGACGCATCAAAGGGCGCTACGTCATGACCAGCGAGGATCTCGTCAAAGGTGCCGTGCAACCTGACGCCGTCGTCCGCGCCACCTTCCCCGTCGATATTCATGCTCTTAGTGCCGAGGACAACAAAAAGGCCGCCTATCACAATGCGGGCGTGAAGACCAAGCCCTATGACATCCCGCTGCGCGCCCTCATCGCCCGCGATGTCGATGGCCTCATGATGGCCGGACGCTGCATCAGCGGCGACTTCATCGCCCACGCCAGCTACCGCGTCACCGGCAACGCCGTCGCGATGGGCGAAGCCGCCGGAGCCACCGCCGCCGTGGCAGCGAAAAACAAAACCGCCCCGCATGATGTGCCGTGGAGTGAGGTGCAGCTTGTGATTGAGAAGGTGCGAAATCAGGGATGAGTCGCGATACCTGCCTCTCCAGGAGATCATTGATTTCGGCTAATCGGGGAAGTGTTTGATGGCGCGGCTTGCGGGGGGAAGTAAATGCGGAATTTTGCCCGCGATGCCGCCCTCCCTCCTCGAACAACTCCTCGCTCTCGTCGAAGACGGGGGACCGTGGCGGATCAGCTTTTCGGATCTGGCAGGGTTGGCGCGACGGGTGCCGGACTTGGCTTTGCCGGAGGAGTGGAAGATTCATCGCTGTGATTTTTGTGTCTTGGCAAAGACGGGAGCGACGCTGCGTGGATGTCTGAACAACAAGCATGCGGTCAATCGGGTGCTGATCCGGCGCGGCGTTGGCTTTGTCGGCCAGTGTCATCTTGGCCTGACGGACATGGTGGAGCCGCTGGTGGTGAAGGGGCGTGTGCTGGGGGCTTTTTATTATGGCTCGGTGATCGTTCGTGGCACCGAGACGGAGGCGGAGCGGCGTATCCGGCGGTATGCGCAGCGTCGCGGAGTGCCTGCGGAGCCGTTGTTGCAGCAGATGATGAAGACGGCGCACGTTGAGGCGGCGGAGATCGAGCCGCGTCGTGCGAGGTTGCGCCAGGTGGCGCAGATGGCCGCGCGATTGGCGGAGGCCTGGGGTGTGCCTCTGGAGACTGACCTACCGCGACGGGGCGGGCTGCCGTGGATTTCCGCGATGGAGTTTCCGGTGATGCTGCGGCGTGCGATGGAGCTTGTTCACCATCGTTATGCGGAGCCGATGACGCTGGCTGGCGTGGCCGAGTCCCTGAAGGTGAACGCGGATCATTTGGGTCGGCTATTCCGCCAACACACGGATAGCACGTTGGCGGATTTTCTCGGTCGTGTGCGGGTGAATCATGCCTGCCGGATGCTGGAGAGCGGTCGCTACTCCGTGGGTGAGATCGCTCTTCGTGTGGGTTTTGCGGACGCGGCTCATTTTGGCAAGGTCTTCAAGCGGCTCATGCACTGCACGCCGGGCGAGTATGCGGCGCGTGCCACTGCCTGACAGCAGGTCGGATTCAGACCAAAGATCAGTCGTCTGGAGACATGGAAAAAAGCCGGTCACTCGGCAAGATCATCGTTCGATGAAAACCACGTTGGCTGCCTCTCTTTTGCTCGCCGTTTGCTCCCACGCCGCTGATCCGCTCAGCGTGTCCGGCATCTATCCGCATCTCACGGTTTTCAATTCCGATCCGAAACGCGAGAGATCGGCCATGGAGTGTGGACTCGGCGCGGCGGTGCCGTGGGCGGGGAAGCTGTGGAGCACGACTTACACGTCTCACGACCTCGGGCGCGGCAATGACAAGCTCTTCGCCATCCTGCCTGACATGACGCTGGAGATCCGGCCCGAGAGCGTAGGCGGCACGAGTGCCTGCCGGATGATTCATCGCGAGTCGCGGCAGTTGTTCATCGCTTCGTATGCCATTGATGAAGCGGGCAAGGTGCGCGTCATCCCACGTGATAAGCTGCCCGGACGGCTCACCGCTTTGGCGCGGCATCTCACCGACCCGGAGCACAAGGTGCTCTACCTCACGCAGGAGGGAGCGGTTTATGAAGTGGACGTGCATTCCCTGGCTGTGACGGAGCTTTTCAAGAAGCCGCTGCCCGGCTGGCACTACAAAGGTGCGTGGACAGCGCAGGGACGATTCTTCATAGCGGCGAATGGCGAGGACCCGGCGCCATCGCCTTTTTGGAAAGTGGACTACACCAGCGCGGCGACGAAGTTTGAGACAGAGAAGTTGACATGGCCGTATCTGCAAACGCCGTATCAACCGCTCGCCACGCCGCGCCAGACGGGACAAACAATGTGGCGCGGCATCAGCGAGGACATTGGCAATCTGGGCGAGTGGGATGGCCAAGCGTGGCGCATTCTCTCGCGTCGGCAGCATCTCGACATCACCGGCCCCGGCGGACTCACGGGCCCGACGAGCGATGACGAACCCGTGTGGGCGCTCGGCTGGGACTTGCGCTCGGCATTCATCAAGGTGCGCGAGAAGTCCGGCATGTGGACGACCTATCGCCTGCCCAAATCGAGCTACACCGCCGATGGCGTGCATGGCTCGAACACCGAATGGCCGCGCATCTGCGACGTGGGCGATGGCCCGCGCTTGATGTTCCTGCACAACGGCCTCTACGAGCTGCCCACCGCCTTTCGCAAGGGCCACAGCGCCGGTTTGCGGCACATCGCGTCCACGCTCGTCACCGTCACCGACATGACGAAATGGAACAACCAACTCGTCTTCAGCCAGCAGGCGACCTCGGTGCATGGCATTCCTTTCACGGTGCCCGGCCAGCCGCACTCAAACATGCAATTCCTCCAGCGCGATGACCTACCATCCTGGGGCCCCGCAGAAGCACGCGGCGGCGTGTGGGTGGAAGATGCGGTGAAAGCGAACACGCCGAGCGATGCCATCCTCATCGGTGGCTACGAGCAGCGCTGTCTGCACCTTGTGAATCACGGCGATGCCGCGTTGAGTTTCACCATCGAGAAGGATGCCGATGGCCACGGTCAGTGGAAAGAACTCACCACCCGCAATCTGCCGACCAAAGGCTACACGCCGCTGATCCTTCCGAGCGATCTCAACGCTCCTTGGCTGCGCGTGAAGGCGAACGCCGACGGCATCGCCACCGCCTTCCTGCACGTCTCGACTTCGCGCCGTTCCTCGCCCGATGAAGCTCGCCTCTTCGACGGCCTTTCCAAAGCCACTGAATCAGCGACCAGCATCGGCGGCATCGTCCGCGCCGGATTCCCGACGACAAACTTGCAGTTCCTCACCCGCGATGGCCGCTACTTCGAGGTGGATGAAAAGCTCACCTTCCACGCCGTCGAAGCGCCAGCCGAAGTCGCTAAGCTGCAAGACACGCACGCCTTGAAGAACGAGTTCACCGAAGACGCCGCGTCGATCATCGTGACACGCTACGACGGCCAGCGCTTCCGTCTGCCGAAAGGCGACGCCGCACTCAGCAACACCCCAGCGTCCCGCAGCATCCGCGAGTGCATCCAGGAGCGCTACCTCGCCAACTACCACGGCACCTTTTACGAAGTCCCACGCGGCGGCACCTCACCCTCCGGCCAGCGCAACATGCCCGACTTCCAGCGCATGAAACCCGTCGCCACGCACCACAAACCCATCACCGACTTCTGCGTCTGGCGCGGCATGCTCGTCCTCAGCGGTCTCAAACCCGATGCTGCCAACCACGGCCACATCTTCGGCAGCACCAATGCCAAACTCTGGTTCGGAGCCATCGACGATCTCT
>JBIKYV010000233.1:0-4232 GCA_044355075.1 Prosthecobacter sp. | reverse complement strand
CTCTGGTGCAGTCAGCAAGCACTGAAAAATGTCCGCAATGAAGCCGACGTGGTGCTCTACCTCGTCAATGCCGCCGAACCACCTCAGGCCGCAGGCTACATCACGCCAGAAATGGAGATCCTGACTTGGGTGGGCAAGCCTGTCCTCGTGCTACTGAATCAAACCGGTTCTGCGCTTGATCCACAGGCCGAGCGTCTGGAAATCGAGACCTGGAGCCAACACATGGCCACCTGGCCTGTCGTCAAAGGTGTGCTCTGCCTGGATGCCTTTGCCCGCTGCTGGGTGCAGGAAGACCAGCTCATGGACAGCCTAGCGCTGCTGCTAAGCGACACCAAAAAAGAAGCATTCAAGCACCTGCGCCGCGCCTGGCGGCAGCGGAATCTAGAGACCTTTCACCAGTCCAGCCGCATCGTCTCCGAGCTACTCACCGCTGGCGTTGTGGATGGTATCGACGTTCGTAGCGAAACACTCTGGGAGCGCATCGGCATCGGCCGTGGAGAGCTGAATAAAGAATACCAAGACGCCCGAGAGCAACTCGCCGCCCGCCTCGCCGATCGTGTCAGCTTGGCCACCAACCAGCTCATTGACCTGCATGGACTAGAGGGACAAGCCGCCCGCCGACTTGGCAACCTCACTCAGCAACAATTTCACCTCCCCACCCAAGTGCCAGAAGCCATCTGGAGCACCCTCGGCTCTGTCGCTGGTGGTGCCATGGGTGGCCTCATCGCAGATTTAAAAATGGGCGGCATGACCTTTGGCGGCGGAGCACTCGTCGGCGGCATCGCCGCCGGTCTCGGTGCCTATGCCCTGATCAAAAGCTACAACCTTGTCCGCGGTGGCGACCATCGTCTGCACTGGTCCTTCGAGCATTTCCGCGAACAAGTTCGTCTCGCCCTCTTGACCTACCTCGCTGTCGCCCACTACGGACGCGGTCGAGGCGAATGGCAAGAAAGCCCCGACCCCGCGCACTGGAACAGCCTGTGCACCAAAGTCATCGACGAACATGACGAAAGCATCACCCGATTGTGGAAATCCGGCGTCGAATCTGGGGCCAAGCCTGACGTCATCTCCAAAAGCGCCTACGCCCTCATCCATGACTGCCTGAAGTGCCTCCTACTGCATCTTTACCCAACCGCTCAGCTCAACGCGCATTGACCCAGCGCACGGCCTGACATCGCCCCCACCCCGCGATGTCCCACCAACCGCTCAGCATCACGCTGGCACGCAGATCGTCAGATTGCGCTCCATCGCCTATTGATTAACCCGCTGTTGTGCGGGTCATCACTCACAGCTTTTTCTTCACCACCTTGGTTCACTCGCCAACCCACGGGTCGAATGTTGCCGCACACTGCGTTTCCAGACATAGTCCATCCTAATGACAGAGAGGGTGTGCATTTCTGCGGCGATAGCAAACAGCACGCCGGTTTGGCTAGATGCTAACCCGCTCAAATCGACAACGCGTTCTCAGCGTCGCCGAAGTGGGCGGTTTTCACGCCCATGCGATCCATGAGGGCGATGTGGAGTCGGCAGAGCTTCCGGTTGGGATCTTGGCTGAGATCGTGGAAACGGCCGCCTTGAATGGTGCCGCCGCCATTGCCGGCGAGTACAACGGGGAGCTGCGAGAGGTTTGAGGCACTCGCGAAAGAGAATCTACGGGTGTTGATTGATGGCTCACCCTTATCGTAAGACGAATTTTGTTTTTAACTGGATGCCGATCAAGCGTCCGCTAAATATATCCCCTCATGAGCGAAGTTTCCTACCTAAGCGCCATTCGATTTTCCCACGAGTCATCCTATTCGGAGACTTTAGTCGGCACGGGACTGTTCCAGCCAGCCGCCAGCACGCTTTCCGAGGTTCCTTCCGCAGATCGTGTGAGGCGGAAATTGCTGGCTGGACATGTGCGGCTGTCTGAAAACATGGCTCCAGATGTGTTTGCGCATTCACGTCACGCCACGGCGGCGCTGAGGATGAGCAGCCAGGTGGAGATTTATCAGGCGGCGGGAGAAGGAAATGCATCGAACTGGACTTGTGCGGAGGTTTGCTTCATCGCGCTCCAAGGAAACATGATCTCGCTGCTGGACCAGGAGAGCTTCATTGCCTTGCTGGGGCATGAATTCGGCCATCATCTGGCGCACACAACAGCGGATAAAAAAGAGCACCTTATGGCGCTGCAATGTGCGGCGGGCATCGCGCATGACGTGCAGGTGGAGCCAAAGGTGCGTGTGCTGGCATCGCGGGTGGCGATGGGGATGGAGTTCACGGCGGATCGGTATGCGGCGGTGGCGGTGGGTGGGCTGGATGGCCCGTTGCGCCTGATGATGACGGTGGTGACTGGTCTGCCTGCGGAGCGATTGAAAGCGGACAGCGAGTGCTACTTGGCACAGGCGCGCGCTTTGTTCGACACGCATGCCAGCGCGGAGACGGCGACCATCGGGTCGCACCCTGAGCATCTGCTACGGGCTTATGCGTTGTCGCTGTTTGTCGAAACGGATGTGTTTCAGCAAATTACCGGGCAGGGACCGGGCACGCGAAAGCTGGCGGAGGTGGACGAAGCGCTGCACCGCATCCTCACCGACTCGAGCGACCGTTTGTTCGAACCGGAGCCGGATGAGCCGCTGCCGCCGGAGATTCATGAGTTCTCTCTCTGCGCGGCTGTTTTGATGGCCGGCTGCGATGATGATCTCGATGAGGCGGAGCTAAAATCACTGGAGGAGACCTTCGCAGAGGCGATTCCGGGCTGGAAGCAGCTGCTGGATGCGGAACGGGCGCTGGAGCGCTTCACCGAGCTGCTACCACTGGCGATTTCAGGAGGTGAACGTGTCGCGGCGAGTGTCTTTAACGTGCTCATCCACATCATGCTGGTGGACCGCGAGGTGCATGTGCGCGAGCTGGAACTGATCTCCGCCATCGGGCGCAGCTTGCGCCAGGAGGCGATGTTTAACTACCTGCTTGCTGCCGTAGCGCAGAAGTTCCGCGTGCAACGCACGGAGGTGGTGGAGCGTCCGCTGCCTGCGCTGCCTCCGGGCCAGCATGAGGCTGAGGCGGCGCTGAAAGGCCTGCTGGCGGGCATGTCGCGGCGTGGCGGCGGCTCCGTCACGCTGGCGCGGCTGCTGCGCATCGTGGGCAAGCCGTCGTGGGATGATGCAGTGCGCACGTTGACGCTGAAAGTGGCCCTGACGCATCATCTTGATCTGGCGAACGAACCCCTGGCTGCTGAGGACGGCACGATGCGGTTGGATCAGCCGTTGCTTTTCCGCCTGACGGAAACAGAGGCACGTCGTCGTGATGAAGCCGCGCACGCGGCAGAGACGAACGCACTCGCTCAGGCGAAAACCCGCGATGCCCTGCTCACGGCCTTGAAGCACCTGCGCGAGCGATTGGTGAGTGGTGATGGCCGCAGCCCGAGCGTGCGGCTTTACCGCACGAGCACGGGCAAGCACTTCGATCTAGCGCAGCTCGACCGCGTCATCACCGGACGCTCGGAGCGTGTGGTGGCGATGCTGCATGACGCCACCTCCATTCCGATGCTAAGCGGTGCGGAGGCGGGCCTCAGCAAGACCTCAGGCGAGGTCTCCAGCGCCATCCGGCAGCTTGAGCGCGAATTCAAAGCCCGCGTTGAGGAGACGGGCAGCCGCGATCTCTTTGTGGGTTATCCCTTTCTCATCGGCGTGGTTGGCGGCTTCTTTGTGCGTGCGCCACTGGTGCTGCATCCCTTCTCGATCGTCGGCGATGGCAAAGGTTCCGGCTCCTTCACGCTGAGAAAACGCGAGGACGACGAGGCCATCGCGAACCAGGCGCTCATCCGGCTGCTGTTTGCCAAAAAAGGCTATGCCTTCACCGATGAACTCGCCACCACGCTCGATGCGAAGGCCGCCGAGGGTGTACAGGAGCTGCTCACCGCGCTCAAAGACATCGGCCTGGATGCGGCTCCGCTCAGCGGAGCCATCACGCCGTATGAAGACATGAACGCCGCCGCCGCGATCCTGCTGCCCGAGGGCTTTGCCATTTCGGAGAATGCGGTTGCGGGCTTCTTTCCGCAGTCGAGCTCGGACCTGCTGCAAGATTACGATGAGATGCTGGCCAAGCTGGAGCCTGATGCGGCGGCCAGCCTCGAACAATCGCTTAATGCCGCCTGTGATGTGCTGCCCACGCATTACCGCCCTGCCTTCACCGCTGCCGAAGGTGCTGATGCGCCGGATCAGCCCGTGATCTATGCCGATCCCAGCCAGCGT
>JBIKYV010000232.1:0-4237 GCA_044355075.1 Prosthecobacter sp. | reverse complement strand
CTGATGCCCCAGCGCCCCAGAAAACGCAGGTCGTAGAGTCCTGGCGTGAGGTCGTTCGGCAGTGTGAGATGGGCCTGCTGGGTCGTGCTGATCGGCAGCCGATGGTTACCCAACAGGATCGCCAGCGGTGCGTCGAGGTCTGTGCCACGAAGCGTGATTTTGATCTGAGTGCCAGGCTTCGCCCCTAATGGACTGATGCTGGAGAGCACAGGCGAGGGCACTGTGATCTGGCATAAAGCAGCTGCTGTGAGTGCGAGATAAAAGCTAAACCCGAGGTGCGATGAACAAAAGAATCGTGGTCTGGAGGTCATGAAGCGTGTGGCTGCTGCTCGTTGCCTGAATCGGGAAAAAAACATGTGGTCCAACATAGGTTGCAGGCGGATTTCTTTGCCACGTAGGGATCATGCCTCAGGCTCGGTCTCGGATGAACCAGGCCTCCGTGAGGATTGGCGTGCATCGAGTTATCAATGATTGAACAAGAATTCTTTGGTGTTCAGTAAAACCCAAAGGATGTCTTCGAAGGCTTCTTTCTTGCTTTGGGTCACGGCCTCAGCGGTTTTGCCCTTGGTTTTCTTTTCTACATGCGCGAGGGCGAGCTGGAGTTCGCTAGGCGTTGGATCGCGGCTGAGGGCGAGATGGTAGAGATCCGTCATTTTGTCGTCATCGGGACCTTGGCTTTTCGTGAGTTGATCAGCGCGACCTTCTTTGCGCGTCAGGTTGGTCTGAATCTCAGCGGCGTTCAGCAGGTGTAGGCTCTGCGCCAAGCTGGCCTCCTGAGTGCGCTCGCATTCACAGGCGCTGGAAGAGTCAGGTCGGCCAAAAACACTGAGGAAATAAGTGGTTTGGTTGAAGCTGTTATCGGGCAGGGCGACCGCTCGGGTGCCTGGTGCCTGGCCTGGGAACTGGGTTTCGATATCGAGCAAGGTGCTGACGGCATCATACAGGACTTCAGCGTTTAGGCGTTTGGGGTAGTAGCGGCTGAAGTTTTGCCGATCCTTGGCGTTGTGCGCGTTTGGGGTAGCGCTGAATTGATAAGTCTTGCTGGTCGTGATGGTTCGAATGAGTTTTTTCAAATCATATCCGCTTTTGACGAAGTCAGCCGCGAGAGCGGAGAGGAGCTCAGGATTCACAGGCGGATTGGTTTCCCGCATGTCATCTTCAGGTTCGACGAGGCCACGATTGAAAAAGTGCTTCCAGTACCGGTTCACAAGGGTGTGGGCGAAGAAGGGGTTGTCTTTGGCGCTCATCCAGTCAGCGAGCGCACGCCGTGGGTCTTGCTCTGGTTGAAGTCGTAGAGCATCGCCACCCAGGCTGGTGGGTAGCACGGCTTGCTTGGTGCGGATGTTTAAGCTTTTGGCCTCACCACGTCTGTGATAGATGAGTTCCTCACCCGTAAAGCTGGAGGCTCTGCGGCTGACATTGGCAAAGAAGGCGGAGAGGCCGTAATAATCCTGCTGGCTCCATTTTTCGAAAGGATGGTGATGGCACTGAGCACACTGCATGCGGGTGCCAAGAAAGAGCTGTGCGGCATCTTCCATCTGCTGTTTTTCTTCCTTGAGTTGGCGATACCAAGCAATGGCCGGACTTTGCTCAATGTCACCTGAGGCGACCAAGATATCCCTAACGAAATGATGGTAAGGCTTGTTGTCGGCGATGCTGTCACGAATCCACTGCCAGAAAAGATGGGTGCCGCGCGCATAAGTAGGTTGAGTGCGTTGGTTGCGCAAAAGAGCGCTCCACTTATTGGCGAAGTAGTCGGCATACTCTGGGCTATCGAGCAGACGATCGATGAGGGCGGTGCGCTTATCTGGGGCTTTCGATGCAATGAAGTTTTTCATCTCGGTGGCCGTGGGTAGGCGACCGGTGATGTCCAGAGTGGCACGGCGGATAAAGGTGCCATCGTCAGCAATGGCGGAGGGCGGGATGCCAATGGTTTTGAGTTTGGCAAAAACGAGGTCGTCCACATAGCCGTTGGAGGTGGGCAGATGGTCAACAGGTGCACCAAGGGGAACGGTGGCTCGGAAAGTGCTGACTTTACCTTGGTAGCGCACCATCACCGCAACATCGCCAGGTAGGTCAAAAAGCTGTACGAGGCCAGTTTCGTTCGTTTCAGCCATGGCTTTTTCGTTTGCTTCATAAAGGGCACGTTTGGTCACATCACGGGTCGAGCCGTCACTGTAATGGGCCGTGACTTGGAGCTGCTGGCGGCCTTTCAGTGCCATGGTGAGCTTGGCTGGCTGGACACTGATGCGTTCCATTTTTGGATCGCTGTTTTTTCCATAGGGCATGCCTTGGCGAATCCACTGCACGAGTTCGGCATAATCTTCAGAAGCAGGGTCAAGCTTTTTGCCACCACCATGGGGTAGCTGAGCGGCACCTTTGGTTAGGAATAAGCTCTGCTCTGGTGCAGCAGGGAAGATGCGGCGCCCCCTTGCCTCGTGCACGATGTGCTCGTAGTCCTCCTGCGGCTCAAAACCGAGTAGCGAGAGCTTGAAGCCATTTTGCCCGCCGGCCTTGCCATGACAGCCGCCGGAGTTACACCCTGCCTTGGTCAGGATAGGCACGATGTCGTTGGCGAAGTTCAAAGGCCGCGGGGTCTCTGAGGCAACTCCTGGTAGAGCAAGGAGCAACGCGGAGCTGAGGGCGTGAAAAGTCTTCATGAATTTTAAATCAGTTCCGGCATGGGTTGATGACCATCCACGAGATACTGGGGACGCCCCGTTAGGTCAGTCAGAGTGGCTTTTGTCACGTCGATGCCCATCTGCCGATAAAGGGTGGCAAAAACCTCACCAAAGGCGACTGGGCGGTCAGTGGCTTCGCCGGCATGTTTATCGGTGGCACCGATGACTTGCCCATGACGCATGCCGCCGCCAGCGAGGAGGGCACAGGAAACTCGGGGCCAATGATCGCGGCCTGCTTTGGCATTGATCGTCGGCGTGCGCCCAAACTCACCCCAAACGACGACGGAAACATCCTGATCCATACCGCGCTCATGCAGATCAGTGATGAGCGCGCTGAGCCCCGCATCAAGCAAAGGTAGATCTTCCCGCAGTTGGCCGAAATTGTTGGAGTGATAGTCCCAACGACTGAAGGCGAGGGTGACGACACGCGCTCCTGCCTCGACCAGTCGACGAGCCATCAGGAAGTGACTCGTGAGGCGCGGGCCGCCGTCGTCGCGATTCCGATTTTCGCCCTTCCCATAGCGTTCGGCGATCTTGGGGTCTTCGCGGCTGATGTCGAGGGCATGCAACAGCTTGGGACTCGTAAGGACGTTGAGTGCTTGTTCATTAAAGACATCCACGCCACCCATCAGGCCAGAAGCATCTAGATCACGCCGCAGTGTGTCGAAGCTGGAGAGCAGAGCTTTGCGATCATGCAGGCGTTCGAGGCTGATGCCATGCAGTGCCATGTCTTCAGTGCCACCGCCTCGATGCGGCTGATATGGCGCATGGGCGACGCCTAGGTAACCTGGCTCTCCCGTGCGTGCCCACGGCATGTGGCCCATCTTGGGAGCGAGGCCAATAAAAGGTGGCATCGCTGCATGGGCACTACCTTGGAGCTTTGATACTATGGCTCCCATCGACGGCCATCCACCAGGAGGCTGACGTTTTGCACTGCGACCAGTGAGGCACTGAAAGGCATCATGTCCGCTATCGCAATCTGACATGGAACGAATCAGTGTGCATTTATCCATGATGCGTGCCAGACGCGGCATGAGCTCACAGATCTCGATGCCTGGAACATTCGTGCGGATGGGTTTGAACTCACCCCGAATTTCCGAGGGAGCGTCCGGCTTCATATCAAACATGTCCTGATGCGGAGGGCCGCCAGGCAGGAAAATCATGATGGTGGCTTTATGAGATCGACCGCGGCCCTGCGCAGCTTCGGCGCGCAGCAAATCATTCAAGCCGATGCCTCCCATCGCGAGTCCACCGATTTTGAGAAAGTTTCGACGCGAAACGCCATCGCAGAATGCGCGCTTGCCTTGGTTGTGCTCATGGATGGAAAGCATGGCGTGTGATGCAGTGAGGTGGAGTGAAATTAGACAAGACCAGCGATGGGTGAGCCCATGTAAAGAGTGTGTGGACGTCCGGTGAAGTCCTTCCAGAGGGTCTCCTGCGGCAAGCCAAGAGCCTGGTAAATCGTCGCCGCAAGGTTCTCGGGTGTTTGCGGGTCGCTAGTCGGGTAGCCTGCGATTTTATCCGTGGCACCGATCACTCGTCCACCTTTCACCCCG
>JBIKYV010000231.1:0-4265 GCA_044355075.1 Prosthecobacter sp. | reverse complement strand
ACTCCGACGCCGGCCCTGGAAGTTGAAAAACTCGCTGAGCCCACTCCTGCCCTGACGCCTCAACCCAAGCCTGAGCTTGCATTGAGTCCACCGCCGGAAGCTCCCAAAGCTTCCACCGAAATCGACGTTGAGCAGTTTTGGCCAGACTTTCTGAATACCGTCCAGGATCGCCGTGCTCTGATTGTGGACTGGCTGAAAGTGGGAACCGCACTTGGCTACCAACGTGGCACCATCAAGATTGGTTTTCCGAGCACAGAAGTGCACGCACGGGATAGCTTGAACCGAGATAATCAGAAGAAATTTTTGGAATCTCTCGCCAGCGAACTGGTCGGTTTCTCTGTGAAACTAGAACTTATCGTGGATGCCTCACTTCAGCCTCCAATGGCAAGCGAGATGGGTTTTGATCTTTTGGACATAACTCCAACCAAACCTGACCCAGTTCCAGCCATCGTGGCAGAATCTTTAGCATCTGCAGCACCTTCTACTAGTACCACGCCAGCCCCAGCCGCAGCGGATGAATCAAGCTCAGCGAGCAAGGCAGAATTCGAAAACGATCCCCTGATTCAAGCAGCAATCCAGAAGTTTAGCCTCAAACTTTCCACTCGCTCCTAAACTTTGCGTTCTGACCAGCTGACCCTTAGGTTTCAACGGGTGGTTTGGCGGAGCGGCGGATGCTGACTTTGTCGATGCGCTGGCGATCCATGTCGATGACCTCAAGGTCGAAGCCACCCACACTGAATTTTTCACCTTCTCGAGGCAGTCTCTCCAAATGCTTCATGATGTAGCCCGCGAGTGTCTGAAAGCTGTCATCTTCGGCATCAGAGACAGCCTCAAAACCCGGGATAGCTGTATTCACGGCATCAATCTCGGCAATCCCGTCCACCAGCCATAAACCAAGCTCTGTCTCACGAATCTGCAAAGTCGTTGGTAGATCAGGTCGATTACTGGGCAAGTCTCCAACGACTTCTTCTGCGAGGTCTTCAATCGTCACAAGCCCCCGGACGATGCCAAATTCATCTGTAACGACAGCAGCGTGATGAGAGGCCTTTCGTAACTCTTC
The DNA here is from genome assembly GCA_044355075.1 of Prosthecobacter sp. Taxonomy (GTDB): domain Bacteria; phylum Verrucomicrobiota; class Verrucomicrobiia; order Verrucomicrobiales; family Verrucomicrobiaceae; genus Prosthecobacter. The sequence goes on along the minus strand of JBIKYV010000231.1, from coordinate 3,205 downwards.
TAGAAGGGTCAGCGCTGGCTGATTGTCGGAGACAAACACAGGTTCGCGCATCAATTCGCTAACCTTCTGATTCAATCCACCTGCCACAGACATGAAAAGCGCGCGAAGAGAAACCATGCCTACCACGTGATCTCGAGTCTCGTCATAAACAGGAAACACAACCTGACGAGCCCCAGCCTGAAGGTCCTCAGCAACACTGGCAGCCGTTTCATCCACATGCAGGAAGATCACTTTCGGTTTGGGGCGCATGATTTCCTCAGCCTTGAGTTCGCGCAAATCAAAAACGCCTTCCACCATCTCGCTTTCACGTTGATAGAGATTGCCTGTCACCATGCCTTCCCGAACAAGAACCTCGACTTCAGCCAAGGTCGGGCCCGTGGGCTGATGAGCCTTACCAAAGAAGCGCATCAGAGCACGCGTGCTTAGCTCTAAAATCCAAACTACCGGACTAGCGAAACGTGATAGCCAATCCATTGGCCCTGCCATAAAGCAGGCGATACCTTCGGGGTTCCGCAAAGCCAAGCTCTTCGGCACAAGCTCACCAATAATCAAAGATAAGTAGGTAATGAAAGCGACGACCAAGCCGAATCCAATCTCCTCTTCCTTCCCTGCCAATCCAGGAATTTGCTGAAGCCAAGGCACAACATACCCCGCTAGACTGGCACCGCCAAAGGCACCTGCCAGCACTCCGACAAGAGTGATGCCGATCTGGACTGTGCTCAGGAACCTTTCGGGATTTTGTGCCAATCGCAAGGCCAACACAGCCCCATGACTACCCTCTTTCGCCCGCTGCTGCATTCGCGCCTTACGCGCGGAGACGATCGCAATCTCCGCCATGGCAAAAACGCCATTCAAGAGAAGCAGCAGGAGAATGATAACAAGTTCCGTCATAATCAAAAAAAGCTAGGCAGAAATCATGCCAGGGAAAAAACGGTAGACAGATAATGTGACCTAGGTCCGCGTGACATCCTATCAAAAACCGACCTGCTTAGCCTCACTCCTCACTCTCTGTTTGATCGAGGTGCTTATCCACCGCCTCAATGATATGCGGATTGATGCCGTGCGTGATGGTCTCACAAGCCATGCGCAACGCATTCTTCATCGCATAGGGGCTCGCACTTCCATGAGAAATGATCGTGATCCCATTCAGGCCAAGCAAGGGCATACCACCAGCCTCATCCGCGCTAGTGCGCTGATGAATTGCCTTGAAAGCTGGCTTAGCCAGCATCCCACCAATCTTTGTGCGTGTCGTGGCCATGATCTCACCTTTGATCATCGAAAACATCGCATGTGCCAAAGCCTCGGAGGTTTTGAGGATGATATTGCCTGTAAATCCATCGCAGACGACCACATCTGGTGGCGTCTCCCAGAGATCATGCCCCTCAACATTGCCGATGAAATTTAGCCCAGGCGTCTTTTTCAAAAGCTTGCTGGTCTCTTTACACAGGGCGTTACCCTTTTCCTCTTCGGTCCCATTCGACATGAGGCCAACACGAGGGTTGGAACGGCCAAGAACGTGGCGAGCATAGGCACTGCCCATGATGGCGTTTTGCACGAGATGCTCAGGTAAACTGTCAGGATTCGCGCCTGCATCGATCAGCACCCAATGCTGCGTCATGCTCGGCATAATGGCAGCAATCGCAGGCCGCTCGATGTGGGGTAAAGTGCGTAGTTTGATTAAGCTGGCGGTGACTGCAGCTCCGGTATGACCAGCACTCACGATAGCATCAGCTTTGCCTTCCTTTACTAAATCAACAGCACGAGAAATAGAGCTATCCTTTTTTTTCCGAACGGCATCCAATCCACTGTCGTTCATATCAACGACCTGCATGGCCTGCAAAATCTCCAAGCGATCACTAGGCGGAATACCCTGGGCTTTCATCTCACGCTGGATGGCCTCGGGCACACCCACTAAATAGATCTTTTCGATCTGGGGTAAGGTCTCCAGAGCAAGCTTCACGCCTCCCATAGGATTCTGCGGGGCGAAATCGCCACCCATGACATCAAGTGCGATTTTCATGCAGGAAAAAAGGGATAGTGTTAATCGCCATGGAAAATGAAAGATGACGCGAAGGACATGCCAGGTAAGCAAAGAAGGTGGCAGTGACCCTCAACTGAGAAATCAGCCACCCATTTCGCCGTGAACTCATCAATGTAAGAAATGACGATGGCCGGTGAAGATCATAGCCATCTTCCGATCATCCGCCGCATCGATAACCTCTTGGTCACGCAAGCTACCTCCCGGCTGGATCGCAGCCGTGGCGCCAGCCTCAGAACAAGCAATCAAGCCATCCGCAAAGGGGAACATGGCATCAGAGGCCACCACACTACCCGATAGGCTGAGCCCAGCTTCTTGGGCCTTCCAGACTGCGATGCGGCAGGAATCAACACGACTCATCTGTCCTGCACCAATACCCAGAGTGCGGTCGTGAGTGGCAAATACGATGGCATTCGACTTCACATGCTTCACAACGCGCCACGCGAACCGCATGGCTTCGATCTCTTCCCGCGTGGGAGGACGTTTGGTTTTGACCTTGGATTCGAGGTCATCCAGGCCAAGCGCTCTTGGGTCACTATCCATGACCATGAGTCCGCCTGGTGCAGAACGAATGATCGGTTGGCTCAAGGCTTGTGCGACAGCTGGCAGCATCTGGATCAGCCGCAGGTTCTTCTTCTTTTGCAAAAGAGCACGAGCATCAGCGTCAAAGTCAGGTGCGATAATCACATCCGTAAAAATCTCTGAGATAATCTTAGCTAGCCCCAAAGGCATCGAGCGATTGATCACAATAACACCTCCGAAAGGTGCTTGCTTGTCCGTCTCAAAGGCTTTCGCCCAAGCCTCACGCAAATCTTCTTCAGCGCAGCCAACACCACAGGGATTGGTGTGCTTCAGAATCGCGACTGTAGGACGACGAAATTCTTGAATCAGACCAGCGGCTGCCTGGATATCGAGCACGTTTGTGTAGCTGAGATCCTTGCCATGCAGCTGGGTAAAGTAATCGCTGAAATTACCGTAAAGGGCGGTTTTCTGATGCGGATTGTCACCATACCGTAATTCGCTATGAAGCGGCAAACTCACCGTAAAGGTTTTTTGCGTCACCTGCTCTTGATTCAAGAAGCTGGCAATCGCTGCATCATAAGTACTGGTGCGCTGAAAGACCTTGCTGGCAAGACGCTCACGAGTGGCAAGTGTAGTATCACCACT
>JBIKYV010000088.1:0-14876 GCA_044355075.1 Prosthecobacter sp. | reverse complement strand
TATGGCGGCACTTTCGAGCTCGGTTACACCTGGCGTGATCATGCGTGGCTGCCCCGACTGGGGCTCTTTTACGGCCATGCCACGGGCGACCGCGATCCCAATGACTCCACCGACCACCGATTCGAACGCTTCTTCGGTTTCGGTCGGCCCTGGTCAGCGAACGATTACATCCAGTTTGAAAACATCCGCACCCCAAAGCTTCGCCTCGAGCTCACCCCCACGCGCCAATTGAGAGTAGACTTCGGCTACAGTGCCTATTGGCTGGCCAGCGCGACGGATGCCTTTTTTGCCAACAGAGCCCGAGATCGTAGCGGTCGCAGCGGCAGCTATGTCGGCAGTGAGTTCGACATCCGCGCGCGCTGGCAGGTCACGCCGAAATTGGAGGCCGTGCTAGGCTACGCTCATTTTTTTCCCGGCAGCTTCAGTCGGAGTACCTTTCGTACAGATGACTCTGACTTTGCCTACCTTGAGATCAATATCCGAGCATTTTAATGCAAGTGCACCAAGCATTCTAGTGGTCTCACGTGAGAAAGCTCACGATAGCTTAACGTTCACCTTGCTTCATGGACCGCCGCTCTTTCCTCAAACAAACCGCAGCTTATCTCTCCGCACCTGCCATTCTACGTGCAAAATCGCCGAACTCGATGTTTCAAGTGGCCTCGATTGGAGTCGGAGGGATGGGTGCGGTGACGATGATGAGTGTGCTGCAGCATCCGAAAGTGAGAATCATAGGAATGTGTGATGTGGATGCCAAGATGCTACAACTGGCTCGTAGTGGCAACGCAACGCGGCGAAAGGAACTACAAGACCCTGAAGCCGCAAAGCGGCTGGAAGGAGCCGCTACGTTCGCTGATTATCGTGGGATGATTGCGAAGCTGGGTGACACAGTGGATGCGATCACCATCGGCACGCCAGATCACATGCACGCAACGCAGGCCGTGACGGCATTACGGGCGAAGAAGCATGTGTACCTGCAAAAGCCGCTCACGCATCATTTGCACGAAGCGCGAATCTTGAGCACGGAAGCAGAGAAGGCGGGCGTAACCACACAGATGGGGACGCAGGGGCATTCGAGCATCGAGACCTCACTAACCATCGATTTGATCAAGAGCGGAGCCATCGGAAAAGTGAAGGAAGTCATCTGCTGGGAGAACAAGAAAGCAAACTGGTGGCCAAAGGTCACGCAACGCAAAGCGGAAGCCGATCCGGCGCCGGCGAATGTGGACTGGAATCTGTGGCTCGGTGTGGCGAACGAGGTGCCCTTCCTCGAAGGCGCGTATCATCCGTCAATGTGGCGTTCGTGGGTTGATTTTGGCGTCGGTATGATGGGTGACATGGGCTGCCACTACTTCGATGTGGTGTTTGCTTGCCTTGGACTCGCCGCACCAAAACGCGTGCGCTGCCTCGACAAAGGCAGCAAAGGTGATTTGTATGCGATGAAGCGCCACCTCGAGCTCGAATTCCCCGGCACGCCACTCACGGCGGGTGACACAATCAAGATGACCTGGACGGATGGCGGCTACGCGTATGACAAACGTGTCATCAAGCCCTCTGTGCTCACGAAGGAAACGCCGAGCGGCATTTTCTTCATCGGCGAGAGCGGCGCTATCTTCAAACCACATAGCCAGCGCCCTTGGTTGGTGCCCGAGGCACATTTCACCGGCTTCACCTACCCAAAGACCCGCGTCGCTAATCACTACACCGACTGGGTGGATGCCTGCATAAAGGGCGAAAAAGCTGCTACCGACCTGCCGAGCTACGGCTGCCCGGTCACGGAAGCTGTATTGCTTGGCGTGCTCTCTGAGCGCAATCCAGGCGAGTGGATCGAATGGGATGCCGCAGCAGGAAAAATCGCAAACCGGCCCGAATTGAATGCCCAGCTGACGCGGACGTATCGCGATGGGTGGAGCGTCGAAGGGCTGGGGTGAGACTAGGGCGCGGGGCAGCCTCCACAGCAGCCCTAAGCGACACAGCCAATTCATCTGCCTGCACTTAGTAATAAGTCAGGCCTGGACATCCGGCGTTAAATTTCGTTAGCCTTCAGAAGTTCGCGAAAAAATCGACCTCATGGCTAGCAAATCTCTCCCCAAAAAATCAGCGGTAAAAAAACCAAATCCCACCGCCAAGGGCAAACCTGCAAAGCCTAAAGCTCCGGCTCCAAAAACGGCTCCAGCATTGGCCAAACCAACCCCTGTCCCTCAAACCATCGAGGTACCAAGCGTTGCTGACAGAGTGACGCCTCCCCCTGCACTCAAGGCTTCTCCTCCCACCGCTGCTCTAACCCTAAGCGTGCAGACCAGCCAAGGCAGTGCCAGCAATGGCAACGCCCATCCCGCCAACATCCTAGTTGTGGTCACTTCCGGAGGATCGCCGGTGGTTGAGCTAAATCGGGATCATTTTACTCTGATGGAGCACTTTGAAGTGCCAGGACAGACAGCGCCGTTCAGCAACAACATCACTTCGTTTCGAAACGCAGGCACAGGGGCTTACCTGCTACAAACCCGCCCGATTAATGGCGCACCCTGGCGCAGCGGGCATCATCTCGGTCAGCTCCTGATCTGCGATGAAGATGAGAGGCAAGGGCAAGCCGTTTTTAAGCTTATCATTCGCTGACCTTTTCTTCACCTCAGAGGTTGAGGACTTCCGGTAGAACAGAACCTTGTACCGCGTTAGCAATACATGGGCACTCATTCTGAGCCCATGAACTTTTTAGTTTCCATGAATCGCCGCCATTTCTTCCAAACCACTGCCTTCACCACTGCCAGTCTTAGCCTAACAAATCTCCGCGCGACGGTACCTAGCCTTAAAATCGGCATGGATCACTTCGCCGTCCGAGCCACCGGCTGGAAGGCAGCACAATTCATCGACTACGCCGCTGCCCTCAAGCTCGACACATGCTTCCTTTCGGAGCTGGGTATCTTCGAAAACTTTGAAGACGCCTACTTACAGGGTCTAAAAGATCAGGCTGACCGCCTAGGCGTGCAGCTTTACTTGGGTACGGGTGGCATCTGCCCCACCTCGAACACGTGGAAACCCACCTTTGGCACGCCTGAAGAAACGCTGGCCCTGACCATTAGAGTAGCGAAAAAACTCGGTTCTCCGGTGGCGCGCTGTTACTTGGGAAATCAAAAGGACCGCAGCAGCGATGGCGGCATTCAGCGCCACATGGAAGAGACTGTGAAAGTGATTCAAGCAAATCGCAGCCGCGCCGAAACCGAAGGCATCAAAATCGCCATCGAAAACCATGCGGGTGACATGCAAAGTCACGAATTGAAGGCACTGATCGAGGCGGCGGGCAAAGCCTACGTCGGTGCCAATATCGACCCCGGCAATGCCGTCTGGGCGCTCGAAGAACCACTAGCTCACCTGGAAGCACTCGGCCCCTACATCCTTTGCTCCAGCGTGCGCGACAGCATGGCCTGGGAGGATGAAAACGGTGCCGTGATCCAGTGGACCGCTGTAGGCGAAGGTCTCGTGGATTTTTCGAAATATGCCCGCCGCTTTGCTGAGCTAGCCCCTGGCGTGCCGCTGCAGGTGGAGACAATCTCCGGCTTTGCCAAACCTTTGCCCTGGAAGCAAGACGAGTTCTGGAAAGCTTTCCCCGGCTACCGTGACAGCGCCGCCTTCCAAGGCTGGGTGGGCTTCACCAAACGCGGCCGAGCCATACCGACCTTCCAAGCACCAAGTGGAGCACAGAAGAAAGATGCTGAAATCGCCTACCAAAAAGGTGAACTCGAGCGCAGCACACGCTGGCTACGCGAAAAGGCCTAGCAACAGAAGCTCCTACATCGGAAGAAGCATGACAACGGCACCGCAGTCATGACGTTTGCTGAAGTGTCATGCGCCTTTCCACCTTCCTACTGCTCTCCTTCTTAGCACCTCTTGGTTTTCTCCAGAGTGAAGCGCGACAGCCGAATGTGATTCTCATCCTAGCTGACGATCTAGGCCCCGGTGACTTAGGCGCTTACGGACAGACACGCATCAAAACCCCGCACCTAGATCGCATGGCAGCGGAGGGCATGAAGCTAACCCGTCACTACTGCGGCAACGCAGTGTGCGCTCCTTCACGCTCGGTTTTGATGACCGGGCTGCACCCAGGACATACACCGATTCGAGACAACCGCGGCATCGCCCAAGCGGAGGTAAAGACAAAAGGCGGCATACCGATGACGGAGGGCCAGCATCCGCTACCTGAGGCGACCGTGACTTTACCCGAGATCCTCCGTGATCTGGGCTACACAACGGGAGGCTTTGGCAAATGGGGACTTGGAGGCCCGCAATCCACAGGAGCTCCACTGAATCAAGGCTTTCAGCGTTGGTTTGGTTACTTGTGCCAAAGCGTGGCTCACAACTTCTATCCCATCTATCTCTGGGATGATGAGAAAACTTTCCCACTAAAAAATCCTGATTTTCCCGCCCACGATCAGTTTCGCGCAGATGAGGATCCCACAAAGCCCGAAAGCTACCATCGCTTTCAGGGGCAAGAGTACTCTCCCGACCGCATCGCGGAACAGGCACTGGCTTTCATCAGGAAGCACCGAGAACAACCCTTCTTCCTTTACTGGCCCACTACTATTCCTCACGTGGCACTACAGGTGCCTGATGATTCACTGAAAGATTACATCGGCCAATGGGAGGATCCCCCCTACTCAGGCGGCCGAGGTTACCTGCCGCATTTTCATCCTAAGGCCGCCTACGCAGGCATGATCACACGCATGGACCGCGAGATCGGGCGGGCGATGGATCTGGTGAAAGAGCTCGGCCTAGAAGAAGATACGCTTTTTGTTTTCCTCTCAGACAATGGCCCACTGAATGGCACACACCAAGGTCTAGCAGGAACAGATTGCGCGTTCTTTGGCTCCAACCAAGGACTGCGTGATGGGAAAGGCACGCTCTACGAAGGTGGCATTCGCTCACCAGGCATCCTGCGCTGGCGTGGGAAAATTCAGCCCGGCAGCACCTCTACCAGCTTGTCGGGTTTCGAAGATTGGCTGCCGACGCTTGTCGATCTGGCTGGAGGAAAAGACCGACTGCCCCAAGGCCTAGATGGCAGCAGCCTCGTGCCACTGATGATGGGACAACCACGCACAGAGCGTGACTTCATCTACCGCGAATTCCCAGGTTACGGCGGCCAAGTGTGCGTCATTTCGGGGCACTGGAAACTGATCAAAACCGGCCTCAGTGGCAGAAAAATTCGTGGCAAAACCAGCAAGCCAAGCACCGAACTCTACGATCTCTCGGTAGATGAAAAAGAGAGCGATAACGTAGCATCACAGCATCCCGAAATCGTAGCCAAGTTGGAAGCGCTAATTGCCAAGCAGCATGAGCCGAGTCCTGACTTTCCCTTCCCCGCCTTGGACCTACGCTAAGGCTGATGAAGCGGTATTCAGGCCACATCACCGTGCTTGATGTTAGGCAAAAAGATCGTTCAGCACATTGCCATGCACATCGGTAAGGCGCAGATCTCGACCTCCAAAGCGATAAGTCAGGCGCTCGTGATCCAGGCCCATGAGATGCAGAACTGTCGCCCACAGGTCATAAACAGTGCAGACCTGCTCGACCGCGTTGTAGCCGAAGTCGTCGGTAGCACCGAATATGTGTCCCCCTTTAACACCACCACCAGCCATCCAGACACTAAAGCCATAGGGGTTGTGGTCGCGGCCATTACTACCTTGAGCAAAAGGCGTGCGCCCGAATTCACCCGCCCACACCACCAAGGTGCTATCTAGCAGACCGCGCGCCTTGAGATCTCGGATCAGAGCAGCAATCGGCTGATCGATTTGGTTCGCCATCTTGCCATGACCTTCTTTCAGAGCACCATGATGATCCCAAGGGTTCGCCGCATTGCCCCCGCCTACGTTGTAAGCCAGGGTACTGAGTTCGATGAAGCGCACCCCACGCTCGACGAGGCGACGCGCAAGCAGACACTGCCGAGCATAGGCGGCCTTTTTGGGTTCAGGGTCATCCAGGCCGTAAAGGCGCCGTGTCGCCTCCGTCTCGCCAGAAATATCGCATAGCTCTGGCACAGCTGACTGCATGCGCCAAGCCATCTCGTAATTCTGGATTGCGGCCTCAACATGGAGGTCGGGATGCGTGGCACTGGCATAACGATGATCCATCGCAGCGATGAAATCGAGCTGTCTTCGCTGAGCATCCTTGTGCTGGCGTGGCCGGATATTGGCCACTGGCTCTACGGAATCGGCCTGGATGATACTAGCCTGATGCTGCGCTGGGAGAAAGCCATTGCTGAACAGGCCCACACCCCCATGAGGACTACGGGCATCGCCACTTTGCAACACCACATAACCTGGTAAATCGCGCGATTCAGTGCCCAGGCCATAGCTTGTCCATGCCCCTGCGCTGGGATAGCCGAGAAAAGGGAAACCCGTGTGCATGAAAAAGTTCCCCTGAGCATGCTCGCTAAACTTCGCGGTCATGCTACGAATCACACTCAGCTCATCGATGACACTACCGATCTGTGGGAACAGCTCACTCACCTCAATGCCAGAGTCGCCACGTTTTTTGAACTCCCAATGCGAAGGCTGCACCGTGCCGTTGTTATTGAACTGCGTGCGCTTCACTGCCATCGGCATCTTCTTGCCTGCGTAGTTCTGCAGCGCAGGTTTTGGATCAAAAGAATCCACGTGAGATACCCCACCACTCATGTATAAAAAGATCACGGAACGTGCCTTGGAGGTGAACCTCTTCGCACGGGTCGCTTCAACTGTAGTGGCCGCGCTCCGCTCTTGCATTAATCCAGCGAGAGCTGTCATGCCAAAGCCAGTAGAGGCGTGGGACAAGATTTGGCGGCGAGACAACGAGGCGTTCATAGTCTCAGACAAACGCAGCGCAGACCAAGCCCCTGTCTGGCAATACATCTTTCCCGCACAAACCCTGCTTCAAAGAGAGCTCCGCTAGCTAGCCAGATGAGTCACCCAAGCACCAGTCACTCAGAAACCGGCTTGATTTCGAGCGCTTTCAAATTCGCCTACAGCCCTGCTGACTTGGCATTGAACCTCCGGTATCATCGCAAGAATACATCTTTCTGGCCGTCAGGCTGGCTAGACCTTTTCTGTTTCGCACATCGGCTCCATTCCACGCATGGATCATGATCAAAAAGAGACCCAAACCGATCTCCAATCCACCCACGATGGCTAGCAATGCACAAAGCTTCCCCATTCAGGGTAGGTGGGTGTGCTTGACGCGCCGCCCTGCCGCCATGAATCTAAAGATATTTCATGTCCAACATCGTTCTCGGTATTACCGGCTCCATTGCAGCCTATAAGGCAGCAGACCTCGCCAGCCAACTCAACAAAGCAGGGCATCAGGTGACTTGTGTGCTAACCAAGGAAGCGCTGGAATTCGTGACCCCACTGACCTTGGCTACTCTCTCACGTCGGCCCGTGGTTTCAGATCTATTTGCGGAAAAAGAAGGCTGGCAGCCAGGGCACATCCAGCTGGCCGATGAGGCCGACCTAATGCTCATCGCCCCTGCCACAGCGAACGTGTTGGCGGCTATGGCACACGGCTTTGCCCACGACGCACTCACAGCCATCGCGCTGGCAACCCGTGCGCCGGTGCTGATAGCGCCCGCGATGAATGGCAAGATGTGGCTTCACCCGGCGACTCAGCGCAATGTTGAGACCCTAAAGGGCTGGGGCGTCCAATTCATCGAACCATCAGAAGGGCTTTTGGCCTGTGGATATGAAGGAATCGGTCGACTAGCGCCGCTGGAGGACATTCTCCAAGAGTCTGACACGATTCTCCATGCGCGGAAAAAATGTGAAACCCAAAGCAATCTAGCCAAAGAACTACCATGACATTCTCTGATGAGAATTCCCCTCTCGCTGGCAATCTGCTGCTAGCCGTCCCCTCTCTACGCGACCCGAATTTCTCCCGCACCGTGGTCTTCATGGCGGCTCATTCAACAGATGAAGGTGCGTTTGGTTACGTGCTGAATCGTCCGCTTGGCCAACGTGTCGCTGATTTGCTGCCGGATCAGGAGCTCGGCGCGCTGGGTCAGATCCCCGTTTTCGTGGGGGGGCCAGTGGCTACCGACAAGCTAGCGTTTGCCTCACTGCACTGGAACCGTAAGCGCGGCACTCTACGCTGCCAAACCCACCTCTCCGTCCACGATGCGATGCAAGAACTAAGTATGGGCCATGTCGTTCGCGGCTTTGTCGGCTACTCAGGCTGGGGCAAAGGACAACTAGAAGAGGAAATCAAAAGCCGCTCCTGGATCATCAGCCCGCCCCAACGGATTGTTTTGAATACGAAGACGAACGAGAAGCTCTGGATGAGCGTGCTAAATGAAATGGGCCCTGTGTATCGTCTGATCGCCAATACGCCCGAAAAAGTGGAGCTAAATTAGTTACGCATTCCTATGGAATAAAGCGTGAGATCAGGCCATCACTTAGTGGCTGACGATTTGCTGTGTCTTTCTTTAACTACAGCGCCTCCAGAGGCATGGGCACTCCAGGCCAAGGAGAGCACGCCCCCACGTCTCATACTCAGATCGTGCTCAGGATAGCAGGAAGCGCCTTGGCATAGCATTGTACGCCCACTAAATTTTGCTTCAACCACACACAGGTGTTTATAAAATGCATGCAAGAGTGACAAGCGCTGAAGTCAGCACTTCAGATGTTCCCCAACAGGTCTAGAGTTTCGTCTTGAATTCAAAGCCGAGGCTCGTTCCCAGGTTTCCACTTGATATTGCAGCCCGTACTGGGTCGCTGAATCGCCACAGGCGGCTCGCCCGCACACAAACGGCGCATCGCATCGCGCAGATCATCCCCCGTGACCGGCTCTACATTTTTCGGACGAGAACCATCAAACTGTCCACAATAAACAAGGCGCAGCTCACCATCGAAAAGATAAAAGTCCGGAGTACACGCCGCCACATAAGCCTGGGCGATGTTTTGATCCGCATCCACCAAGTAAGGGAAAGACCAGCCATGCTGGACTGCGAAGGCCGGCATTTGCTCCGGCGCATCGCTTGGATGTTTATCAGCATCATTTGAATTGATAGCGACCATACCGATGCCGCACGCTTCTGCCTCTCGGGCAAAATCTGCCAAAGCTGCAGCAAGGTGGACCACGTAAGGGCAGTGATTGCACACAAACATGACCATCAAGCCCTGTGGACCACGCACTTCGTCTAGCGTGTAAAGCCGACCATGGGCATCAGGCAGCTCAAACTCAGGAGCACGGGAACCAAGGGGAAGAAGGCGGGTAGAGGGAGTTTCAGCCATGGTAGATAAGCTAGGCAGAAAACGCCGCCGCGACTATTTTGGATGTTAGCCACTGTCACGGAAAAGGCGCAGATAATGCTCCGCGGCTGTCTCGTTGTGCCGCGTCAGAAGACGCGTGACCTGTGCTGCATCCTTATTTCGGATCGCCTGAACAATAGCGCGATGGTCAAGATTCGCCGCCGCCATATCAGGCGGCTGGGCGCGCTGAAAAGTGCTGCGGTGTAGTCTCTCCCACTCTGTCAAAACCCCGCGCAAGCTCTCCTCGACACGACGAAAACCAGCCACCCGACAGGGCAACAAGTGAAAATCTCGGTTAGCAGTCTCAAATCCGGCCCGATCGCCCTGTCGAGCTGACTCTTCCAATCGCTCCAAGAGCCTATCCAACTCCAGCGTAGCCTGCTCATCAAAATGATCCAACGCATGCACCGCCGACAGCCCCTCCAAAGCACCAAGCATCGCAAAGATTTCCCCAAGCGAAGAGGCATCCACCTCCGTAACACTCACACCTGTGTGAGGACGAATCTGCACCAACCTCTCGGCCTGCAACTGGCGCAGCGCCTCTCGAACAGGGATGATGCTGACGTGAAAACGCTTAGCTAAAGCATCAATCACCAAGGTTGCACCAGGCGGCAGCACCCCATTAAGAATTTCAGTCCGTAGGGATTCATAAACCACCATCTGCTTGGTTGGAATGGTAGAGCTGCTGCTGGGGGACTTCATAGAGTGAGATCACATTCAATATGCAGACAGGCTATATTCAACCTTGCAATCAATCATATATGATGTATGAAATGTCTACTTGAGGTTCTCTCCTATTCACATCTTAATCTTAAACCACGTATCATGACTATCCAACCCATTGGCATCATCCTTAACGGCGTTACTGGGCGCATGGGCACGAACCAACACCTTGTCCGCTCTATCCTCGCCATCATCCGCCAGGGCGGCATTAAGGTCTCCGACGAACTTACCCTAATGCCCGACCCCATTCTAACCGGGCGCAATGCAAGCAAGCTCCAGGCACTCTCAGCCAAATACAGCTGTGAGAAAACCGGCCCACTCAAGACCAGCACCGACCTAGAGTCTGTGCTGAAGGACCCGGCCTACCCCATCTTCTTTGATGCCTCTGGCACCTTGCACCGTGCCCGCTTTGTGGAAATGGCCGCCGCTGCAGGCAAAGCCGTTTACTGCGAAAAACCGACCGCAGTAGAAACTGCTGAGGCCCTACGCCTAGCCGATGTATGCGAAAAAGCTGGTGTAAAAAACGGTGTTGTGCAGGACAAGCTCTGGCTGCCAGGCATCCGCAAATTAGCCCTACTCCAGTCCCAAGGCTTCTTTGGTCGTATCCTCAGTGTTAGAGGCGAGTTCGGCTACTGGGTATTTACGGGTGAGCATGAAGGGCAACCCGCGCAGCGCCCCTCCTGGAACTACCGCAAAGGCGATGGTGGTGGCATCATCATCGACATGCTATGCCACTGGCGCTACGTGATTGACAACCTGTTCGGCGAAGTCACTGGCGTCAGCTGCCTGGGTGCTACCCACATCCCCCAACGTGTCGATGAAAAGAATCAGCCCTATGCCTGCGACACCGATGATTCCTGCTACGCAACCTTTGAGACCAACCAAGGTGTCGTCTGCCAATTCAACAGTTCCTGGTGCGTCCGCGTGCGTCGCGATGACCTCTTCACCATGCAGGTCGATGGCACCCACGGATCCGCTCTCGTTGGCCTACGCAAATGTTGGTTCCAGTCCCTAGCCGGCACGCCTAAGCCCGTCTGGAATCCCGACATCGACAGCCCCATCAACCACTACGCCCACTGGCAGGAAGTTCCCGACACCGCCGAGTATGACAATGCATTCAAGGTACAATGGGAACTCTTCATTCGCCACATCGCCCTCGGCACGCCCTTCCGCTGGACCTTACGAGAAGGTGCCAAAGGCGTGCAGCTAGCTGAGCTAGGCCTACAAAGCTGGGCCGAACGCCGTTGGCTGGATGTACCTGCGCTTTGAGTGCAGATACCTAACGCATCTCGCGTAACTGAAGTGATGAATGGTTATTCTTGGGAGCTCGGCGAGCGTTAGCCAGCTCCAGAATTACCTAGTTTGTTTCGTGATATCTCAAGGCATCAAAAACCATGCAATAAAGGCAAACGCGACCATTGGGATATGCCCGGCGCCTCTTGGACTTCAAGGTTATTCCTGGCAAGCAGCCCAGAGCTAGGACTTAAGATCTCGGGTTTGAAAGAACGTAGCCCCCAAGATAAACAGGCTGATATTGACAGCAAAGATGACCGTGAGGCTACGCAGGATCACAGGCCATGGGATAGTGGCTTTCAGACTTAGCACCCAGGAACTGATATGCTTGGTCAGCAAAAACTGATCATAGCTTTCCATAAAACCCGTCTCACGCACGACACGATCGATGAGAAAGTAAGTTAGCGCGCCAATGGTAGCCGCAGCAGGCTTGATGGGGAAACAGGACAAGAAGAAAGCAATGCTGCTGATCACCGTCATGGAACAGGACGCTAGCAAAGTGCTCAGGAAAAAGCGCCACAGACCCTCCTGCCAATCGAAGAATTCCATCAATGGTGGATCGAGCGTAAAAAGAAAGAACCCGCCGCCCCAGCCTTTCAGTAGTAAGCCTAGCAAAAAGGATGTCCACGTGATGAACTGAATAAGCAAGATCGTGTAAAGTGTACAGCTCAGGTATTTGATACCAAGCAGTCGCACGCGGCTAACAGGACGCACCAGCAGAAGACGATAGTGGCCATCCTCATTCTCTTTAGCGACGATATCTCCGCCCACTAGGGAAACATAAATAGCCCCGAGCAGGAGGACAGAAAGGCCAATGATAATGAAGGCCAAGGTCAAGGCAGAGTCATACCTTTCAAAGGATTGCCCCTGACGGCTGATGAACCAAGCCAGTCGCTTTTCACCATTGAGAAATTTGAATAGCAACCAGATGACAACCTCCAGAGCCAAGAAGGCTCCAAAGCCGATGTAGGTTCGTCTGCGCGCGAAAAGTTTTAGGAGCTCACTGCGCCATTGTTGAAGAAAGAGAGTCATGCACCTGTCATTCCCAGATAGAATTCTTCCAAGGTAGGCTTGTGGGCAGTCCAAGCGTCTACGCGCACCATTCCTTCGATCAAAAGACGCAACATCGCGTGAGCTGGCAGTTGAGGTGGTAAAACCACCAAACGGGAAACAGGATCAAACGTGCCGCCAACAGCTTCAATAACCTCACGCGCCTTGCCCACATCCCGAGTTAACAATTCAAAAACATCGTGCTTCTTTTTTTGAGAGGGCACGACCCCTTCATAAAGTTTACGACCTAGCTTCAAGATCACGCAGCGATCACACATCAGTTCCACTTCACTAAGCAGATGTGAGTTGAGCAGGATCGTCATGCCAAATTCAGCTCTGAGCCGAAGCACCAGTTCGCGAAACTCTCGAATTCCTTCAGGGTCGAGGCCATCCGTCGGCTCGTCTAGTAGCAAGCACTTCGGTCGCGGCAGCAGTGCCTGAGCCAATGCCAACCGCTGCCTCATGCCGTGACTGTAGGTCTTCGTGAGATGATGCGCTCGCTGATCTAACCCAACGAGCTTTAGCATTTTTTTGACCTCATCCTCATTCCACCAACCGGAAAGAGAACAGAGAACGCGCAAGTTTTGCCAACCCGTTAGATAATCATAGAAATGAGCAGCCTCATAGATGGCTCCAATCCTGGAGAGCGCCTGAGCGCGATTCGTCCTTACGGAATAACCGTTCACCCAGACATCCCCAACATCGGCACTGATCATGCCCAAGATGATGCCTAGCGTGGTACTTTTGCCAGCACCATTGTGCCCCAGCAGGCCAAGGATTTCGCCTTGCCTCAGTTCAAAACTCACATTGTCCAAAGCAAGCCTTCCGGCACGCCATTGTTTAGTGAGATTACGAACTTCAATCAATGCCATGGCAAAGGATGGATCATTGGCGTCGAGAAACCTAGCACGCAATCTTGGAACTACATTCTCAAGCAAGAAACTCAACGCTGCGGCTATCCTGAGCGATCAGCCACGATCAGAAGTTTGCAAGCTTACCATCAGATCTGCATTTACCTAGTCGCAGACACTCTCTGGGAACAGAGTTGCTAGACTCAGATCTGTTTTTTAGATGTAAAAAGCCCTGTGAAGATTGCTCTTCACAGGGCTTTTAATGAGCGAATCACTTCGCCGTGGTTTGGTCCCGCAGGGGAACCTCTGGATTACTTAGCAGCCTTCTTAGCAGGTGCCTTTTTAGCAGCCTTCTTTGGAGCAGCAGCCTTCTTTGGAGCAGCAGCTTTCTTTGGAGCAGCGGCCTTCTTGGCAGCTTTCTTTGGAGCAGCGGCCTTCTTGACGGCTTTCTTCGGAGCAGCGGCCTTCTTGGCGGCTTTCTTTGCAGCTTTCTTAGCCATGTTGTTGTTGTTGTTGTTGGTTGCTTTGTTTTGTTTTGCCGGAGCACCAGCGGCGCTGGCACTACGGACAGGCTTACTTGCGGCGGCCTTCGCGGCAGCACGCTTTTCCTCAATGGCGGCTTGCGCGGCGGCAAGGCGAGCCACTGGGACACGGAAGGGGCTACAACTGACGTAGCTCAGTCCCACCTGATGGCAGAACTTCACAGAGTCAGGGTCGCCACCGTGCTCACCGCAGATGCCCAACTTGATGTCGGGGCGTGTGCTACGGCCTTTTTCGATGGCGGTCTTAATGAGCTGACCAACGCCAGTAGTATCCAGCGTGGCGAAAGGATTCTTCTTGAAGATCTCGTTCTCCGTATAAGGCATCAGGAAGGAGCCCATGTCATCACGGCTGATGCCAAGAGCAGTCTGCGTTAGATCATTTGTGCCGAAGGAGAAGAACTCGGCAGTCTGAGCGATCTCGTCAGCTGTGAGAGCTCCACGTGGGACCTCAATCATGGTTCCCACCATGTAGCTGAATTTGGTCTTCTTCTCAGCCATGACTTTTTTGGCCACGTTGTGAATGATTTCGACCTGTAGATCGAGCTCCTTCTTGAAGCCTACGAGAGGCACCATGACTTCTGGCTTAACCTTGATACCCTTCTTGGAAACATCTGCTGCTGCCTCAAAGATCGCACGTGCCTGCATGGCCGTAATCTCAGGGTAGGCGATGCCAAGACGGCAACCACGGTGACCCAACATCGGGTTAAACTCATGCAGAGCTGCAACACGAGCTTTTACTTTCTCGACAGAAACTCCCATCTTTTTCGCGAGATCAGCCTGGGCAGCTTCTTCGTGAGGAACGAATTCATGAAGAGGCGGGTCAAGCAGACGAATGGTCGCAGGAAGGCCCTTCAGGGTCTTGAAGATGCCGGTGAAGTCTTCGCGTTGATAAGGCAGTAGCTTAGCCAATGCCTTTTCACGGTCAGCGAGGTTGTCAGCGAGAATCATCTCACGAACAGCATCGATACGGTCACCTTCGAAGAACATGTGTTCTGTGCGGGTCAGACCGATACCTTGAGCACCAAATGCAATAGCATTCTCCGTCTGCTCAGGATTGTCAGCATTTGTGCGGACCTGCAAGCGGCTCACTTTTGAACACCAGCTCATCAGCTGCTTAAAGTTCTTAAACTTCTCTGTGGCTTGAGCTG
>JBIKYV010000087.1:0-14906 GCA_044355075.1 Prosthecobacter sp. | reverse complement strand
AGCTGACCAACCGGAAGTCATGTGCACTACGGTGCCGCCGGCGAAGTCGATGGCCTTGATGGTGGCGTTAGGATTCAGCGGACCGCACATGAAACCTGTCGTGCTCCACACCATGTGGGCGAAGGGGAAATAAACCACGAACATCCAGATAGCGACGAAGAGCAGCACGGAGATAAACTTCATGCGCTCAGCAATGGCACCCAGGATCAGAGCTGGGGTGATGATCGCGAAGGAAAGTTGGAACATGGCCCACATGGCATCACTGATCCACCAGTAGCCAGCACCGGAGGCGTAAGGAGAAACGCCATCCAAGAATTTGTAGGCCATGTCACCGATGAAGGGTTGGGTTGAGCCAGCGCCTGAACCGAAGGAGAGGCTGTAACCACAAGCCCACCAGAGGATGGTGACCATGCCAGCAATGCCCATGCACTGAGCGATCACGGAAAGGATATTCTTTTTACGAACCAGACCACCGTAGAAAAGGAAGAGACCCGGCAGCGTCATGAAGATCACGAGTGCCGTGCTGGTCATTTGCCAGGCGTTGTGACCAGGGCCAGGGCCAGCGATGTTGGACTTCCACTCCTTGTCACCGTCTTTGCCAGCTTGGCCGTTGGTGACGTATTTTTCCAAGTCGAAAACACGCTGCTCAATGGAAGGAGCGGCGGGTTCAGCAGGAGCGGCCGCTTCCTGGGCGGTCGCGGTTCCGATGGCGAGAGCTGCAGCGGCCAATAGGCACTTTGCTGCGCCCCGAAGGCTTACGGTCAGGCGTGTGTGGAGCATGATGTGAGTGATGGTTGGTCTTTTTCCTGCAGCGTTATTGCGGCGGTAAAAAAGGCGATAGCAATCCGCGTGCCAAGTTTTTCAAAGGAGTTTGGTTGTGCCTTAAATTTTTCTCAAACTTCATCATTTTGCTGCTCGCGGACATCGTGAGGGCAATCGTTGCCGCATCTGTGATAGCTTGGGTTGGTGATCCAGCGTTTCTCTATTTCCTCGATAAGAGGCTGTGTATGACTCGCCTGTTTTTTGCTTCTCTTCTTTTTACGTCTTCCTTGCTGGCCGCCCTCGATTTCAATCGTGATGTGCGCCCGGTCCTGGCTCAGCAATGCTTCAGTTGCCACGGCATGGATGAGCATGGACGCAAAGGCAAGCTGCGCTTGGATTTGCAGGACTCTGCTTATGGTTCGGGTAAATCCGGGGAAGCTGCCATCAAGCCCCATCAGCCCGACTTAAGTGAGGTGGTGAAGCGAATTTTTTCTTCCAATGAAGATGAGATCATGCCGCCGCCGCACACAAAAAAAATCCTGTCTGAGCGAGAGAAGGCGGTGATTCGTCAGTGGATTGCTGAAGGTGCTAAGTATGAAGCGCACTGGGCTTACCAGCCGCCAAAGCCTTCGGTGGAGCCGAAGGCAGGCATTGATTTTTTCATCCGTCAAAAGCTCGCAGAAGCAGGTCTCGAGCCTGCTCCAGAAGCCGATGCCTATACCCTGGTGCGGCGTTTGTATCTCGACCTGATAGGTTTGCCACCTTCAACTGAGGAAGCGGATGCTTTTGTCAAAAAGTGCGCGCCGCATGCAGGCCCAGCTGACTCTGTTTATGAGGCGATGGTGGATGCTTTGCTAAAATCTCCACAATACGGAGAGCGCTGGGCGAGGCGCTGGTTGGATCTGGCTCGTTACGCTGACACGAATGGTTTTGAAAAGGATCGGCCCCGGCCGATTTGGCCCTATCGAGATTGGGTGGTGAAGGCGCTGAATGATGACATGTCCTTTGATCAATTCACCATCAAGCAACTCGCCGGTGACATGCTGCCGAATGCTACGCCTGAAGATCGAATTGCGACGGGCTTTCATCGAAACACGATGCTGAATGAGGAGGGGGGTATCGACCCCAATGAGTATCGCTTTTATGCCATGGTGGACCGCGTGGGTGTCACGGGCACGACATGGATGGGCCTGACGATGAATTGCGCGCAATGCCATACGCACAAGTATGACCCCATCCTGCACACGGATTACTACAGCCTAATGGCCTTGCTGAATAACGCTGATGAGCCTACCTATGCGATTCCCACGCCGGAAATCGAGGCAGCGCAGAAAGCGCATGCGGCTAAAATCTCCCAGATGGAGGCAGGGTTGCCCGCCAAGTTCCCAGGAGGCAAGGCTGCTCTGGAGGTGAGGCTGAGCGAGTGGATAAGCCAAATGTCGAAGCGTTGTGCAGAATGGCAGATTGTGCGCCCCAAGTCGATGAAAACAACTCTGCCCCACCTGGAGCTGCAAGCAGATGGTTTCATCCTGGGCAGCGGGGATATTTCCAAAAGCGATGTCTATGACCTGCATTTGCAAGCACCCATCAAGGGAGTGACTGCTATTAAACTTGAGGTCGCCAGTCACCCGAGCCTACCCAACGATGGTCCTGGACTAACTTATTATGAAGGACCGATAGGTGGCTTCTTTTTGAGTGAGATTCAGGCATTTCAACACAATCAGCCTGTGAAGATCGTGAGCGCTGATGCTACCAATGACACCGAAGAGGATAAGATCAACGATGCGGCTCCGGCTAACAAAAAGGGGACGAAAGCCAAGAAGACTAACCGTGTGGCTACTGCGTTGGATGGAGAAATGTCTAGTGGCTGGCAGGTGCTAGGCGGTTATGGCCAGGAGCATACGGCGGTGTTTCGGTTCGAAAAGCCGGTCGATCTGACACGAGGCCTAGACTTGAAGATGCTTTTCGAAAAACACTTTGCCTGCCCGCTTGGGCATTTTCGCCTGTCAGTGACGACTCACTCCATGCCTGAATCGACTGACTTGCCTTTGGCAGTCGAGAATGCCTTGGCCAAGGGAGATTTGAGTCAACGTGATACCATCCTGCGCTGTTTCCTGATGGCGGCACCCGAGATGAAAACGGCGGTAGCACCTTTGCTGGCGCTTCGTCGTCAGATGCCGCGTGGTCAACCAACGTTGGTGATGCAGGAAAGGTCAGCTTCACCATCACGCTTGACGCATCTCTATCATCGTGGGGAATATCTCCAGCCGAAGCAACTGATGCCACCTGCGGTGCCTGCTTTCTTGCCAGGCCTGCGTTCAGGCGAGCCTGCCAATCGGCTGACTCTGGCGAAGTGGTTCTTTAGACCTGAAAACCCGCTAACGGCTCGTGTTACCGTGAACCGTCAATGGCAGGCTTTTTTTGGGCGTGGCTTGGTCAAGAGTTTGGAAGATTTTGGCTATCAAAGTGAGGCTCCAAGTCACCCGGAGTTATTAGACTGGCTGGCGTTGCAGTTTGTCAAAGATGGCTGGAGTTTGAAACGACTGCACAAGCGCATCGTCATGAGCGCTACTTACAGGCAGGTCAGTCGCCGATCGAAGCAGGCCGAGGCCAAAGATCCCGAAAATGTGCTGCTTTCTCATGCGCCAAGGTTTCGCTTGGATGCCGAAATGATTCGGGATTCAGCACTCCAAGCTGCGGGGGTGCTAAGCCTGAAGCAGGGTGGGCCGGGCGTTTATCCGCCACAGCCAGCCAGCATCACAACGGAGGGCACCTACGGTAAGGTCGAATGGAAAACTAGCGAAGGGGAGGATCGCTATCGCCGTAGCCTTTATACCTTTACGAAAAGAACGGCACCCTTCGCCATGAGCACAACCTTTGATGCACCCACGGGTGAGGCTTGCCTAGCGCGGCGGGATGTGTCCAACAGTCCTCTTCAGGCGCTGACGCTGCTGAACGATCAGATGTTCATGGAGGCTGCCCAGGCCATGGCTCGGGAGGTCATGGCGGAGTCTGAGCAGGATCAGGAACGTCTCCGGCGGGCGTTTCGCCGCTGCCTGACTCGACCGCCGGCTGAGGATGAGTTGGTCATGCTCACAAGCTTTCTCGCTAAGCAGCGTAATCAATTGCTGGATGGGGAGGCACTCTGGACGGCGATCTGCCGAGCTTTGCTGAATCTGGACGAAGCCATCACCCATCCTTGACGCCAAGACTGCCTGGATAGCTAGGCAACGTATTGGGTGATGAAGCCTTCGTTGCCCTCAGGATCTCGGTAGCGGCCGAGCAGAATCGGCTCCCCTTCGCGTTGATTGGGCACTTCTAGGACATGTCCACCTGCCTTTTCGATGCCTTCGGCGGCTTCGAAGACATCGGTAAATTGAAAGCTCAAGCCTGTCGGGTTCGGGCTGCCATCGTGACCGCTATGAAAGGCGATGATGGATGTGCCGTAAGCTAGCTCACTCCAGTGAGGGCTGAGGAAAACTTCATCCAAACCAAAGGCTTGGCGGTAAAAACGCACGGCGCGCGCCATGTCTGACGCCAAGAGCATGAATTTGACCTTCTCCGGACGCATCTTGGGTGGGGATTTAGGCTACTACACCGCTGCTGCTGGTGGTTTTGGCGTTCCCGGCCGTGTTTTCGGGCAGAGCGACAGAGGTGCTGCTGGTGCTACCGGAGCCGATCAGTTTGCGAAAGATTTTCTGAGGGAAAGAAGAACCTTTTTCCTCTGTTTCGATCTGAGATAGCGCGGCAGATTTGGCCAATTCCCAGGCGGGTGCAAAGCCAGGCGCATTGATGATCATGTGCTTTTCTGCCCGGGCCAGGATTTCCAGCTCACGCCCCATTTTGTTGTCAGGCTTTTCATTCAGGCGGGCCACTTGAACACGAAGGCTTTCGTTTTCAGAGGCGAGGCGTGCCTTTTCCTTGTTCGTCTCCTGCATCTGTCGTGCTTCCAGCTCCAGTTTATCACTCAGGTGGGTTTTGTAGCGGCGGAATTCACCTTTGGTTTTCCAGTGGCTGAAGACGGCCATGATCAGGAAGACGGCTCCAAGACCGAGTCCCATGCAGAAGGTGTAGAACGGGTTGGTGAAGATTTCGATCATGGGGAAGTGTAATCGGAAAGCGCTCAATGAAAAAGGGAATTTGCCCGCCTGAACTTGGAGCTTGCTGCCAGCCTTAGGCTGACTTTGGATGGTAGGACTATGAGCATTCCTCTCGAAGATTTTTTCAATGATGTAGTCGGCAAAGCCATGCGTGGCCAAGGCATGACGGTTGAGTCTCTGGCAGCGGCTTCAGGGGTGGAGGCCGCGGCTATTCAGGCCGTGCGTGAAGGCCAAGCGCAGTCAGCGATTTTGTTGCGCATCGCTTCCTCACTCTGCCTGCATGGTCCTTCCTTAGTTGAAATGGCGCAGGGTGGCTGGATGCCTGAGCCGCTGGAGCTGGAGGGCTTAGCCCAAGCCAATACGACCTACCATGACATGACGGTGAACGCCTACATCGTCTGGGATCCAACCACGCGCGAGGCTGCCATCTTTGACACCGGTGCCTCCGCCGCCCCTTTGCTTGCGGTGCTTGAAGAGAAGGGGCTGACGCTGCGGTATCTGTTCCTCACGCACACCCATCCTGACCATGTTGCTGACATCGACGCATTGGCTGCTCCGCTGCTTTTGGCGAGTGAAAAAGAGCCCTATCCTGGTGCGAAAATTTTCGCCTCAGGGACAACCTGGCCGCTGGGCGCGCTAACCATTGAGGCTCGCTCCACTTGGGGCCATTCGAAGGGCGGAACCACATACTTCGTACGCGGGCTGGAGCGGCCCGTGGCGGTGGTGGGAGACGCGTTGTTTGCCTCTTCCATGGGGGGCGGTATCGTCTCCTACCCCGATGCACTGGCGACCAATCGAAAGGAAATCTTCACCCTGCCGGACGACACGATCATCGCGCCAGGTCATGGACCGCTGACCACCGTCGGCTGGGAAAAGCAGCACAATCCTTTCTATCCAGAATTTAAAAACGAAGCTTCGTAAGCTGCCCTGAGCGACGTTGTATGCTATGCATGTGTGCCTGAAGTGCTTCCGCTGATTCCCCGGCATGTCTCCTGATCTTCCGTTTCATCTCGCCATTACCCAAAGTGTCGCTAAAGACCCGCGCTATCACCCGCTCGCCTATGAGTTTGTGAGAGACGCGTTACATGTGGCTGTAAAACACTTCCGCGACGGGCAGGAAGATCCGCATGTGACCGGCCAGCAGGTGCTAGAGGGCGTGCGCCTTCACGCTTTGGCCGAATATGGCCCGATGGCACTCACGCTGCTGAATGAGTGGGGTCTTGAGCGTGGCGAAGACATCGGCAATATCGTTTACAATCTTATCGAGACGGGATACTTCGGCAAAAATGACGCTGACAGTATCCAGGACTTCACGGGCTGTTATGATTTCGCAGAGGCATTTAGTGCTCCCTTTCGGCCTTCTTCTGAGAAGCGGCTCACGCCATGAGGCGCAGCGCCGCGTCTGGTCTCCAAAGTCGCCTTATCAGCTGAGGAAAGCTCCCGTCGCTCCCTGCGTGGTGGCTTTCTCGATCGGTTCGGTGCTGGGATCGCTGAAGCTTAGCAGCACTTCTTTGGCGCGTACAGGTTGTTCTGCCGAAAGCAGAGTAATCGCACTCTTCAGTGCTTGGATGCGGAAATCAGACTCCTGACCCGCGCGCTGAATGCGGTCTAGGAAGGCCGCGAGGTCGATGAGTTTGCTGCGTGCATCCATGAACCCGAGATCAACGAGGTTCACGGCGCGGGGTGGTGTCCAGTCAGACATGGTGGCTTAGATGGTCATGGAGGAGTAGCCTCCATCCACGACCATTTCATGGCCGGTGATGAAGGAGGATGCCCCGTTGGAGGCTAGCAGCAGTGCAGCGCCGACGAGTTCGCGCGCTTCGCCAAAGCGATTCATCGGCGTATGGCTCATGATCTTGGCCACGCGTTCGGGAACCAGGACTTTTTTGTTTTGCTCTGCGGGGAAAAAGCCGGGCACGAGAGTGTTCACACGGATGCCGAGTGGAGCCCATTCACGGGCGAGGTTTTTAGAAAGGTTGTGCACTGCGCCTTTCGACATCGAGTAGGTGAAGACTCGACTCAGCGGGATAAGACCGGACATGGAGCCCAGATTGATGATCGAGGCAGCGATCTTGTTTTCCACGAAGTATTTGCCGAACACCTGACAGGCCAAAAATACACCCTTGGTGTTGATGTTCATGATCCGCTCATACTCTTCCTCCGTGATGTCGAGAAAGGGCGTGGGGGAGTTCACACCGGCCCCATTGACCAGGATTTGGCAACCGCCAGAGCGCTCTTGCACCTGATCCAGCAGCAGCTGTAAATCTGCCTTGCTGGCAGCGTCTGCGCTCACGAAGTAGCCTTTTCCACCAGCGGCGTGAATGGCTTCTAGGCGCTTTTCGGCCTTGGTGGGATCACGGCCGACGAGTACAATCTCAGCCCCCGCGGAGGCGAATCCCTCGGCGATGGCACCACAAAGTTCACCAGTGCCGCCAATGACGACAGCGGTCTGGCCTTGGAGTGAAAAAAGCTCAAAAATGGAGGAAGAAGACATGGGGGTAAGCTCCGCGATTAAGAGCGAGCGATGTGCAGATGTCGAATGAAGAAAAGCGTGGTCATGAGAGCTTCGAAGCATGAAAAAGCGATCCCATCTTGGCGTTCTGGAGGGATGTTTCTGCGCACGCTCGCTTGTTTTTCGCTACTGGTCATCGGCACGCTCTCGCTTCCTGCGGTGGATCGGCCCAATCTAGTGGTCATTTTCATGGATGACATGGGCTACGCCGATGTAGGCTGTTTCGGCGCTCAGGGCTACGAGACGCCAAACATTGATCGTTTGGCCCAAGAGGGGCGCAAGTTTACCAACTTCCATGTCGCCCAGCCAGTGTGTAGTGCCTCGCGCACGGCTTTGCTGACCGGCTGCTACCCGAACCGTCTAGGCATGCACGGTGCTCTTTCGCCGCAGGCGCGGCATGGCATCCATGCAGAGGAAGTGACTTTGGCCGAGTTGCTGAAGGGGAAAGGCTACGCCACGTGTGCGGTCGGAAAGTGGCACCTGGGCTCACAAACACCGTTTTTGCCCACTCGGCATGGCTTTGATCACTACTACGGCATTCCTTATTCGAACGACATGTGGCCCTACCATCCGCAGGCCAAAAAGGGTACCTATCCGAAGCTGCCAATGCTGGAGGATGAACGCGTCGTGGATGAAGAAGTGACGCCCGAGGACCAGAAACGCCTAACTACCGATTATACGGAGCGCGGTGTGCAGTTTATTCGTAACCAAAAAGACCGCCCCTTCTTTCTGTATCTAGCGCATAGCATGGTGCACGTGCCCTTGTTTGTCAGTGATCGGTTCGCGGGTAAGTCGGGGCGGGGGCTCTATGCTGATGTCATGCTGGAGGTGGACTGGTCCGTCGGCCAGATTTTAGACACTCTAAAGGAGCAGGGACTGGAGCAGAATACCTGGGTCATTTTGACCTCGGACAATGGCCCCTGGCTCAGCTACGGCGACCACGCGGGCGATGCGGGTCCTCTGCGGGAGGGAAAAGGTACCTGTTGGGAAGGTGGCACACGGGTGACCGGTCTCATGAAATGGCCAGGTCACATCCCGGCAGGCACGACGTGTGATACCATGCTCATGACGATCGATCTACTACCAACCATCGCTCGTTTGGTGGGGGCTAGCTTGCCTGCTCGGGTGATCGATGGGCTAGATTGCTGGCCGTTGATCCAGGGAGCGCCTCAAGCACGGAACCCGCATGACTTTTACGCTTATTATTATGAGCAAAATCAGCTCCAGGCCATCATCAGCGGCGACGGACGTTGGAAACTCATGCTGCCGCATAAATATCGCAGCGTGAGTGGGCTGAAGGCAAAGGCTACCGGGGGTATTCCTGTGCTCTACCAGCCGCAGCTGGTGAAAGAGCCTGAGCTGTATGATCTGTATGCGGATGTGAGCGAATCTCACAACGTGGCGGCTCAGTTCCCCGAGCAGGTGGCACGACTACAGGGCTACGCCGACGTCATCCGGGCTGAGCTTGGTGATAGCCTGAAGCAAAAACCCAGAGGCATGGGCAGTCGAGAGCCAGGGCGCATTGATCTTGAGTGAGGCTGGGTTAATCCCCAGTTCTAGGCTTGGCGGCAGGCTTTGATGGTATTGGCCATAAGCATGGCGATAGTCATCGGGCCAACGCCGCCAGGAACAGGGGTGATGGCGCTGCATTTGGGAGCCACTTCATCAAAAGCGACATCGCCAACGAGCTTGTACCCTTTCGCTGTTTCGGGAGCTTCGACACGGTTGATGCCGACGTCGATCACGACAGCACCTTCTTTGACGTGATCGGCGCGGATGAATTCGGGCCGTCCGATGGCGGCGATGATGATGTCTGCCTGACGGGTCACCGCTGGCAAATCTCGGGTTCGCGAGTGGGCGATCGTCACCGTCGCATCCCCGCCGGGTCCTTTGGCCATAAGCAGCAGCGCCATGGGCTTGCCGACGATCATGCTGCGGCCCACGACGACGGCGTTGGCTCCCTGAGTAGGAATGCCTGCCTCAATAAGCAGCCGCTGGCAGCCGAGTGGGGTACAGGGAACGAAGCCCGTGGGATCTTCCAGCGCTAGTTTAGCGACATTTACCGGATGGAATCCATCCACATCCTTAGCTGGATCGATAGCCCGAACGATGGCGGCTTCGTCGATGTGCTTGGGCGGCGGGCTTTGCACCAAGATGCCATGAATGGCAGGATCTCGGTTGAGTGTTTCGACATGTGCCAACAGCTCTGCCTGTGTGGTGCTAGCAGGCAGTTCCAGCTTCACCGAATGCAGCCCTAGGTCACGGCATTTCTTGTCCTTCGAGCGCACGTAGGCGCGTGAGGCAGGATCATCTCCGATGAGGATGACGGCGAGGCCGGGTTTTTTGCCTTCGGCCGCTAGGGCCGCGATGTCACGGCGGCATTCGTCGAGCACTTTTTCAGCGACAGCAGTTCCAGAAATCAAAGTCATGGTTGGTAGAGGAGCGTGGAGTGTTGTACATGCAAGTCGTGGCTAGGGCTTCAACCCAGTTCAAGGATGAAGCCCGACTGGGCCACGCGCACTCCATTGACCTGCAGTTCGACTGCATGATGGCCGGCATGGTGTCTGCGGGTGGTGAAGTCGCGCAGGGTTTGCTTTTTGCTTAGCGTTAGGCTCGTCTTCGGAGGCAGTTCGATCTCGGTCCATTTGAAGACTTTCTGAAAAGCGTCACCACGGGCTTTGACGTAATGGACAACATAATCGACGACGAGGGACTGGGCCTTCTCTGCCGTGGAAGTGAGCGAGGCCTCGATCTGGATAGCTTGGCCCAAAATGACCCGAGCAGGGCTGACGCTGAACTTGGCCTTCAGACTCGCTTGGTTACCAAACCCTAAGAGTTGAAGGGCGCGGGGATCACCGCGCTTGATCAATGTGCGGCAGGCATGGCGGGCGATCCAGCGCAGCGGTTCCTGGCGCAGATCCCACTGCTCCAGCCGGTTCAGCACCCAGTCGGGATGGTCTTTGGTAATGTCGTTTAGATGATTCGCGACTGAACGTCGGACATAAAGCGAGGGGTCGGCTTTGAGTGCCTCGAGGATCGGCCCGCAGGGTTCGGGATCTTTGACCAGAGGCTTTAGCTTGAGTCCCCAGGGAAGGCGAGGGCGGGCGCCTTCGCTGGCGAGCCGACGTACGTGCTCATCCGGGTCAGCGGTCCATGCCTGCATGTGCTTCAGAGATCGGGCTGGGTTAGCGGCGATGAAGGAGCGTATGGCGAACTCCGCCGAGCCATAGCGGGTGAAGCTGCGCAGAGCCTGAAGAGAGGTGTCGAAATCGTCTTGTCCGTAGGTGGCGACGAAGTCGCTGAGGAAGATGGCGACAAAGTTGTGTTCGATCTGGTGAGCGAGTTTGTGCAGCACTTGCAGCTTATCCCGGTAGGTGCCGGGCAGGGCAGCTTCGGTCGCGATCGCGCATTGGTGCAGCCGTTGCATGAGGCTTCGGGACTCAAGGCCGTTCAAGGTCAAGTCAAGAAAGGTTTTCTTCTGAAAGTCTGGAGTGATCTGTGCTAATCGATTCGCGAGATGGCGGTACCGCTTTTCATCAAACCAGTCCTTCAGCTGGCTCGGTTGTGGCTCTTCAGTCATGGGCATAACAAACGCGATGGCTAGCAGCAAACGGGCTAGTCCTCCTCGCGAGCATGAAGGCCCGAGCTGCTGAGGATAATGCGGAAGCCGACATCAGCCAGCTGAGCCTGCACGGGCACCGAACGACGGTAAGAGGCGAGCAGCTCGCGGGGCAGGTAAGTCGTGTAGCCACCGCCACGGACGACACCACCCGTGCCATCCTCCGCCCAGGAATCCGCGACCCATTCCCAGACATTGCCTGACAGATCATGGATCTGCGTGCGGGCATCGGCGCGGAAACTCGCCACAGGTGCAGGCCCACTGAAACCGTCTTTGTAGCCTGGAATGATGCTTTTCCCGGAGATAGCGGCAGACTGATCTGCAAAGTTACCCGTGCGTGCAGGCGGGATGGCGGTGAATCCCCAGGGGTAGAAGCCACCAATCGCTGCACTACGCTGGGCTGCGCTAGCACCAATTTCGCGTGGCAGGTTCACGGCCATGCTCCATTCATCGTCGGTCGGTAGGCGATATTCTTGATCTGGCTCTAGAAGTCCTTTGCCGCGTTCACGGTCAGTCAGCCAGCGGCAGAACTGTTCTGCCTCGGTGCGGGAGACGAGAGTCACGGGAAGCTCCGGCCCCTGGTCGAGCACGCGTCCCGGCACGTTGGTGAGGCCGGTACTGTGGGCGAATTCAATAAATTCACGGCGTCGCGTTTCTGTGGTGGCAATCATGGCTTTGCCGAGTGGTGCTAGCTTCATGCCCAGGCTGTTTTCCCAGAGTTTGCCAAAAACAACAGCCCCTGTGGCGCGGAGGCGCAGGTTGAAGCTCATGGACTGTCCCACCTTCAGCGCGCCTTGCACATTTTCCGCCTTGTAACCGGGGAGGCGGATTTCGAACGCGAACTTCTCCGCTCGCGTTTTATCAAGCCGCAGGGGGGTGCGGCCGATCAGTGCATCACCATTCCAAACTTCTGCACCGGGCGGCATCGTGCTGATGCTGACCTTGCCATAGAGCACGCGTACGATTTCGGTGCGGATGGCCTGTCGACCGGGCGTGGGTGTCATGCCATTCGGCAGCTTGATGTCTGCCACACGCCAAGTGTATTCGTGATCGATGTCCAGTCTTCCGCTGCTGCGGTCACGCAGGGTCATCCACGCACAGAATGCATCGGCATCAGGGCCTGGCACCATCACGCAGTTGAGTGTGCGTTTGTCAGCTGTAGCGAAAGGAACCACATCAAAGGCTGCGGCTCGCAGAGTTGATTCCAGAAAGCTTCGAAACGTCGTGACTTCCACGGGCAGGTCGGCCACGTGGCGGTCCTTGGCATGGCTGAACCATTGGCGATCCACATTTTGCCAGGGTTTGCCCGTTTGCGGTTGGATCGGGGCAGGCGCTGGGCGGACAGGTAGCGGTAGATCGTAGGCCCATTCTTGCTGATACTTCGCCGAGTGCATAGCAGCACCCGCCGCGCAGGAACTTAGCAGCGTGATCACGCCCGCGCGAATCAGGCGCCGCGAGAGGCTTTCCTGATGCTTTGAGCCGACTCGTTGCAGAGCCTCGGCAAACTCACCAGCATTTTGAAAGCGCTCATTCAAATCAGGAGCACACGCTTTGCAGATCACGCGGTTCAAATCGACCCAAAAGGGCCATTCATCGTCGCTTAGCTGAGCGGGAATTTCTGGGAACTCCATGCGGTCTTTACCGCTACTCATCTCATAGAGTACCTTTCCTAAACTGTAGATGTCTGCTTGGGGGGTGCCTGGGCCTTCCGGGGGGACGAAACCCTCTGTGCCAACAAAAGTACGCTCGCCTAGGGCGGCGACGAGCCCGATGTCCGCTAGTTTACAGACTCCGCCGCAGAAAATGATGTTCGAGGGCTTAATGTCGCGGTGAGTTAGGCCGCGGTTATGCATGTAGTGCAGCGCATCGGCCATGTACACGCCTGCATCGCGGCAAAAGACCAGATCCAATCTACCATGGCGCTTCATGTCTGTGCCTAGTGTGCGCGGCACATAAGTCTGCTCGTTTTCAAAGTTCGGCCCATCTTCGGCGTCATCCGCCAGTTCCATGACGCAGTAGTAAAAACCGCGCGCTTCATTCCAGCCCACATGAAGAATATGAACAAGGCATGGATGACCTCGGGAGATAGGTTCAAATTGCTGAATTCCGAGAAATTCACGCTGAAAGGTTCTGGTGAGTTCGAAGTCCTCCCGCCAAACAATTTTTACCGCACGGTAGGCACCTGTTACACTTTGGGCTAGCCAAACCTCCCCATACGCACCCGAGCCGATGCGACGGATCAGGGTATAGTCGGGGATCATGATGTCATCTCGATGAGAGGCGAGACCATTTTTCTTGCTCGGGCTCAGCGCTGCTTCAGGCGGCGCGGGCAGCCCGCCCATGGTGTCCGAGGCTGTCCCCCCTTGATCTGCCTCGGGCAAAGGCAGGTCTGGTCGTGGCAGATCGGGGTGGTCAGTGGGCATTCGAGGAAAAATGATACTCAGCCTCTCCGCTGGGCACAACACAAGACCCAAGAATCCTTCTTCAGTCACCTGTGAAAACTTCGGGCCTGATCATGCCTTCGCGGTTGACGCCACCCTGGCGCGCTCCCTTTTGCTTCCCCGCGTCTTGCGGTCCTTGTTTTTCTTTTTCCCCCAACCCACCTTACCGCCCCCCGATGTCTGACGCCCCCGCCACGAAGAAAATCTGGGACCGTGCAGCTTGGCGCGACGCTGCCTTCTTCCTTCGCTACCTGCGTCCGCATTTCAATGTCTTCATTCCTGCCATGCTGGCGCTGGCGCTGACCGCAGGTCTGACCGTGGCTTTTATCTACCTGATGTCAGACCTAGCGGGTAAAGGCTTGGCAGGTGCCAAAGGCCCGGACTGGAAGCTAGAGATGCACCATACGCTCTGGATCATGCTGGGGCTGGTCGGCGCTCAGGCGGTCATTGCCTTTTTCCGCATCATGCTTTTTGCCAAAGCATCTGAGCGCGCATTAGCGCAGCTCCGCAAGGACACCTTCAGTCGCATCATTCGTCTGCCAATGGGCACGCTGAACAACCGGCGTGTTGGTGAGCTGGCCTCGCGCATCGCGAATGATGTCGAATCCATGCGTGAGACACTGGTGATGACCATCCCCATGCTGCTGCGCCACACGGTGATGCTCAGTGGCTGCTTGATTCTTGTGATGCAAATCTCCATCAAGCTGGCGCTGGTCATGGTGGGTACTGTGCCTGTGGCCATCGTCATGATTGCCCTCTTCGGCGCTCGCATTCGTAAGCTGGTGCGTAAGTCGCAAGACAGCCTCGCTGCCTCTCAGGTTATCGTTGAAGAGAGTCTACAAAGTATTGTTAGCGTGAAGGCCTTTGCCAATGAGGTGCATGAATCGGCGCGATACGAGTCACGACTGGGCGAATTCTTGTCCATGGCGCTGCGCGCAGCCGCTCCTCGCGCAGCTTTCATTGCCTTCATCATCTTTTCTTTCAGCGTGGCGTTGATCGTCGTCATCTGGGCTGCCTTGACCATGCTGGCGGCAGGAGAGATTGCCACACCTGCGCTGTCTCGTTTCGCTGCGCTCAGCGGCATGATCGCCGCTTCATTTGCTCAGTTTTCTGAGTTGATCACTCAACTTCAGCGCACGCTAGGGGCTACGGACCGTGTGCGCGAGCTGCTCTGTGAACCGATGGAACCTCAGGACCCCGCCCTCGAGATGCGCCGTTTTCGGGGTGAGATTGAGATCAAAGATGTGACCTTTGCCTACCCCACACGTCCAGATGCGGTCGTGCTGCGTGAGTTTGGCTTCAAAGCTGAGGCAGGGCAGCGTATCGCCCTAGTCGGCCCCAGTGGATCGGGCAAGACGACGACGGTCTCGCTGTTGTTTCGCTTTTACGAACCGAGTCGTGGGGAAATTCTCATCGATGGACAGCCTGCCCGTGACATGCCGTTGCCTCTTCTCCGGCGAAACCAAGCCCTC
>JBIKYV010000086.1:0-14922 GCA_044355075.1 Prosthecobacter sp. | reverse complement strand
AAGGTGTTAAAGGCGGAGGTAAGCCCGGTGTCAAAGGTTTGGTTCGATCCCGCTGGGCATGTCACATGCCCGCCTCTGGTATGTCCGCCAATCCTTGCTGCTTGAGGCGTTGCCTGTGTTTGGTTAAGAAGGAGCATGAGTCATTCTCTTTTTGAGGTTCACGGCCTGGTCATCGTCGTCATGGGCGGCACCACGGGGTTGGGGCTTTCCGCAGCGCGCGCGCTGGTCACTCATGGGGCACGGGTGGTGGTGTCCAGTCGGTCCCAGGCGAATGTGGACGCGGCTTTGGCTGAGTTAGGCCCTCAGGCTGTAGGCTTGGCGGGCGATGCGAGTCAGCCTGCAACTGCAGTGCGCGCCATCGCCCTGGCAGTGGAGCATTTTGGTCGTTTGGATGGCCTTTATCATGTCGCCGGAGGCAGCGGACGCTCTTTGGGTGATGGAGCTCTGCATGAGATGACGGACGAGGGTCTGTGCTACACGCTGAATTTGAACCTAGCTTCCATCATCCTTTCGAACCGAGCCGCCGTGCGTCAGTTCTTGGCTCAGGGCAGCGGCGGTGCTATCCTGAACATGGGCAGTGTGCTTGGCTGGTCACCATCGCCGGAGTTTTTTGCCAGCCATGCATACGCTGCGGCGAAGGCGGGCATCCTGGGTTTCAGCCGTTCCATCGCCAGCTATTATGCACCGCAAAATATCCGCGTGAATGTCATTGCTCCTGCTTTGGTGGAGACGCCTATGTCCCGCCGGGCCGTGGGTGATGAGGCGATTGTTGACTTCATTGCGCAAAAGCAACCGCTGGATGGTGGCCGCGTGGGACTGCCAGAGGATTGCGACGGTGCAGCTGTGTTTTTGCTATCTCCTGCGGCCCGATTCATGACCGGGCAGGTGATCGCGGTGGATGGCGGCTGGACAGTGAGCGAGGGACGCCGTCGGGGCTAGGGCATGCTGGGTCATTCGGGCTGATTTGTGTCCGGCGTGTTTAGCTGCACTGCATGCAGTTGATCACTTTTGCCATGGCTGGTCGGCAGAAAGAGGAGGAAGGTGCCCACCCAGAAGTCGTGTGAGTCTAGGGACTTCAGATCTGCGCTAAAGTAGACTTGATGATGTGAGCAAAAGCTCAAGGGCTCTGAAAAAAGCGCAGGCGCGTGAAGCCGCGAGTAGTCTGAGAGTTTGGCAGGCGGGCCTCCATCCATTCTGTGCGTGCATCGAAAGGAAGGGTGGCGGTTTCTGGTGTCAACGCTACCCATTCAATCAAGTCGGGTGACCATTCTGCGATGATTTGCACGCCTAACGCCTGGAGGTGTCGGCGGAAGCGCACGCGCAGCTCTCCATCCTTCAACACGATCTGGGGATGAAGCGTCGCAGATGGCACTTCAGGGTCTAGGTTCATGGCAAATTCTGCCAAGTTCACCAGCCCATCGGCATCGGGATCAGCCTGCGGGCCTCTGCTGCTGTTTGGAGCCCAGGTGCGGGTGGACTGCCAAGTGGCGTAGTTCACCTCTGGCACATTGAGACGGATGCCGATGAGTACCGGATCATGATCACTGCTGCGGAATGGCGTGGCAAGGTTCATGGCGAGAATCGCTGGCGATTTCTGCTCCATATTGTAGTCGAGGAAGGAGGGCTCATCTGAATTGATATGCCAATGGTCCTGCCCGGTGATTTGCGCGGCCATGGCAGCGTTCGCAAAGGCATGGTCCAGGCGACCGCGCTGGCCACCCAGGCGATAACTGTAGTCACCAGCCCCATGGAAGCGCTGCCCCTGATCTTGCCAACCAGCGGCGCGTAGAGTGTCGAGCGGATCTTCCTCGCCGTAGGAATTTAAATCGCCGATGATCAGCATGTCTGGTTCTCCGGCGCTGGTGCTCACACCTTGCAGCCATGTGTGTAGTCGAGCCGCCTGCTGCTTGCGCAGCTCATTGTAGGCCGCTTGACCGTCGTTTTGATCCAGATTGAGGCCGCTAGCATCGCTGGAGGATTTCGACTTCCAGTGGTTCACGCAGACGCCAAAGCGCTCGCCACTGTCTCTCTCTTCAAAAATCTGCGCCAGGGGAAAGCGCAGCGGGTCCACGGACGCATTGGGCATATACCAGACGCTGTCAGTATCGATCCAACAGTCGCCACGTAGAGCGAGTCGAGAGGCGCGATACAGTAGCACACAGCGCACGTAATCCGCACTCGTCCCCGCTGTAGGATAGCCGCCAGGCGGATCGGGCACCATTGTGTAATCGTCCGCCACCACTTCATTTAGACTCGTTAGCAGATCTTGCACAGTGGCGGCGGAGTTTTGAATCTCCATGAGGCCGATGACCTCGGCCTCCAGGCTGGAAAGTGCAGAGATGATCTTGGCCTTTTGCCGGGCAAATTCGTTCGCATTCGAGGCCCCACGATCCGTTGAACCGCCAAAGGTCGTGAAGTAGTTGAGCACATTCATTGAGGCTACGCGCAGCCGCCCGCCGACCGAAGGCGGCTGCCTGGGGCGCGGGTTGGCGTCGGTCCAGGGCAGTGGCTCGCTGGGCTGCAGGCGGTAGGCATCATTCGAGTAAGCCAGCACCGCCGTCAGGCCGGTGAGTTGATCGCCACAGCGACGGGTGCCTTCTGCGCTCAGGTGCGGCAATGTTAAAGGCAAAAAGGCCGTGGAACCGTCATCAAGCAAGAGGCAGCGTAGCGGAGCTAGGCGCTCCATGTTCCGAATGGCTGCCACGTTGGTCCTGCCACTCGTGCTGGTGCCGCTGGCAGGATGGTCGTTAGGGTCAATGATTTCCGTGGGCACAATCAACGCGCCATCGCTGCACAGTGTCAGTTCGCCAAAGCGGGCGAAATTATCATTCACGCCGCCGCCGCTGCCACTGTTGTTCGTCACGGTCAGAGTTTGCGGAAAGACGACCCTCATGCACTCCACCTTTTCCAGTTCGATCGGTGTTGTCAGAGGCAGGCTCACTGGCGTGGCGGTTGGTAGCATCGTGGTGTCGAGCTTTTGCACGGCCGTTACTGAGACTAGCTGTGTTTGTGAGCCTGCTTCCGAGACCGTGCCTGTCACGCGTACCCTATCTCCAAGCGCCAACGGCATCGAGGCCGTGCTGCTACGGTCAGAAACCCAGATGGCCTCGGAGCTGGCCGGGTTATCATCTTCATCGGCAGTTTCCTCTTGGATGAAGAAGCCACCCAGTGCAGGGCTGGCACCCTGAAAGCTGCCTGTGACGACTCCCTGAACGCTGACCTGTGCGCCTGCCCAGCGGCTGAAGCCATCCGTGCCCTGAATGGCCGAAATGGGCGTGATCTGGCTGGTGCTCGGCACGGTGTGGAAGCTCCAGCTTCGATCTACGGCCATCGCTTGGCTGGCGCTGTTGGTCACTTGGCTGGCGATGACCCGCACACTCAGGCTTTCCCCCGCCGGCCAGGGCGTGGTCGGCGTGATCGTGTAGCGCAGCGGGCCCACGTTGCTGATCGTCACAGGCAGTGAACCGCTGAGGTTACTCGTCACTTCCATCCAGAGGCCAGAGAGTGTGACAGGTTGATCAAAGGTGATCACCAAAGGCGAAGCCAGCGTGACATTCATGGCTCCCGCCGCTGGCACGATACTTTGCACCTGCGGAGCAGCTGTCGAAGTGCCTGCGTGAAAGATCACGTCATCCAGCGCAAGGCCGTTGTCTGAACCCGTCTCGTCGAAATCTCGCCAACGCAGAATCAATGTCTGCCCATGGGCCCAAGCAATGCCCGTGACGGTCGCGCTGCGCTCTATGCGGTTGATGTTTCCATCCGAGCTGAAGGAACTACCTGCAACGTTGTTGAACACAGTCACGTCCATCGTGGTAACTCCCGTGTAGCTGCCAGTGTCGATATCGCCGCTAGAAGTGATCCGGTATTCGCCTGTGAATCCATTCATCAGGTTGGTGCCGCCATTGCGCCATTGTTCAGCATAAAAGCTCACGGTGAAGCGCGTCAGTGTCTGGCCCGTCTGATTTACTAGACGCCATCCCAGGCTAGCAGACTGAGCCCCACCAGCTAAGGAGCCTAACGAACGATCGGTGCTGGCTATGTGGCCAAAAGAATACACAGCTGCCGTTGCTAAGCTGCCATTGCTACTCAGAAAGGTTAGTTGAGAACCCGCGCGGGCGAAGCTGCTCCATCCCACCGCACCGCTGGCGAATACAGGCGCTGCGGTCAGTTGCGCGGGGCCCTTTGCCACACCGACCTCGGCATAGTCAAAGGTGCCCGCCATCGGCAGCGTATCGAAGTCCTGCACCACCAGTCCGCCCGTGTAGCTTAACTGACCCCAGGCCATCAGCCAGGGCAGAAGAAAGAGGCCTGAGGATGCAGCGAGGCGTAGCAACATCGTTTCATGGGATAGCCGATTCAGCGCGGTCTTGCAACATCGGCACAGCTTCCAGTTCTAGTTACGTCGCGAACCTGCCACCGAACTGCTTTTGAGTCTGCTGGCCATGGAGAGCAATGCAAACTGGTGGACTCAAGTTCTCTCTCTGGCACGCGCTGTGCTTTAAAAAAATTGACCCAACCTCTCCCGCATGGCCATCCACGTCGCCCTTCGTCACGTCACTCATTACAAATACGACCGCCCGGTCAACCTCTCCCCTCAGGTGGTCAGGCTGCGACCCGCTCCGCACTGCCGCACGCCTGTGCTGAGCTACTCGTTGAAGGTCACGCCGAGTAAACACTTCATCAACTGGCAGCAGGACCCGCAGAGCAATTACCTGGCTCGTCTCGTTTTCCCTGAAAAGACCACCGAGTTCTGCGTGGAGGTCGATTTGATCGCCGAGATGTCGGTGTACAATCCTTTCGATTTCTTCCTGGAGCCACAGGCCGAACACTTTCCGTTCCGCTACGATCCAGCGCTCAATCACGAGCTGGAGCCTTTTCAGCGTAAGCTACCCCTAACCCCTCTGGTCTCCGCCTACCTTCGCGAGGTCCGCCATAAACTCATGAATGGCCACGCGCCTCTGAGCCATGTGCCCGTGCCGCATTCGGAGACTCATGATCCACATCCGCACGGTGTGCTACCTGAGGCTGCAGTGGCTGCGAACGCCCCTGACACCGACACCCGCCCTCGCACGATTGATTTCTTGGTCGGCATCAACCAAATGCTATGGGAAGACCTGCGTTACACCATCCGCCTAGAACCGGGTGTGCAGACGCCAGAGGAAACGCTCGAACTGTGCAGTGGCTCCTGCCGTGACTCGGCCTGGCTGCTAGTCACGCTCTTCCGTCATCTCGGTATGGCGGCGCGTTTTGTCAGCGGCTACCTCATTCAGTTGAAGCCTGATGTGAAAAGTCTGGATGGCCCCAGCGGCGCGGAGTCTGACTTTACTGACCTGCACGCTTGGTGTGAAGTCTATCTGCCTGGTGCGGGCTGGATCGGCCTGGACCCGACCTCTGGTCTAATGGCAGGGGAGGGGCATCTGCCTCTCGCCGCCACGCCTGACCCACAAAGTGCCGCGCCTATCACTGGCGGCGTGGACAAGTGCGAGGTCGAGTTCGGTCACGAAATGGGCGTGACACGCATCTACGAATCCGCCCGCGTCACGAAGCCCTACTCGCCCGAGCAGTGGGCGGAGATTGAGAAGCTTGGCCACCGCATTGACGATGATCTGGTCGCAAACAACGTGCGCCTGACCATGGGCGGCGAGCCAACCTTTGTCAGCATTGACGATATGGATGGGCCTGAGTGGAACACTGCCGCAGTAGGTCCCAAAAAGCGCCTGCTATCGGGCGAGCTGATCAAGCGTCTCCGGCAGCAGTTTGGCCCAGGAGGTCTGCTGCACTACGGACAGGGCAAGTGGTATCCGGGAGAATCTCTGCCGCGCTGGGCACTCGGCTGCTACTGGCGCAAAGATGGCGTGCCCGTTTGGAACGACGATAGCCTCATCGCCGATGAATCGAAAAACTACGGCTACACCGAGCAGGAGGCACGCAAGTTTGGCCTCGCCCTCTCCGCTGCCTTGGGCGTTAACCCGCGCTGGCTGAAGGAAGCCTACGAGGACGTCTATTATTATCTCTGGCGGGAAAAACGCCTGCCTGTGAATGTCGATCCGCTGAAATCGAACCTAAAGGACAAAGAGGAACGCGCGCGCCTGGCCCGGATCTTTGAGCAAGGGTTGGACAAAGTTGTGGGTTACATCCTGCCGATTGAGCGCGTGTATTACGGTGCCGATCTGCGCTGGAAAAGTGGCCCGTGGTTTGTTCGTGACGACACGCTGCACCTCATTCCTGGGGATTCGGCCATGGGCTTGCGTTTGCCGCTCGATAGCCTTCCCTGGGTCAGTTCGACCGATTATCCTTGGATCTATCCCACCGATCCCTCCAGTGACTGGCCCGATCTGCCGCCGAAGCCGGAGAGCCGCCAGCGGTTCCTAAATGAAGTCGCAGGCTGGCAGCAAGATGCGACTGGCGCACTGGAGACACCCTCCAGCTATGCTGCTGCCCGCTACTCGGGGCAAGGCAAGCCCGAGCGGCGCAAGCTGGACCCACTGGAAGATCCGATCGAAGAGCCACAACGCACTAGCAGCAACCGCTACCCGCTAGCGCAGGAGTCCGCCGCCTGGATCATTCGCACCGCCATCTGCTTTGAGCCGCGCGAAGGCCGCCTGCATGTCTTCATGCCCCCCGTCGAGACCACGGAGGACTACCTGGACCTGATCTCGGCGATAGAAGACGTGGCTTCTAGCATGAAGCTGCCGATCATCATCGAAGGCACTCCGCCACCCTTCGATCCGCGCTTGAATGTTATCAAAGTCACTCCTGACCCTGGAGTCATCGAGGTGAATATGCACCCAGTGAAAAAGTGGTCCGAACTCGTCCACAACACCAAGGTCCTCTACGAAGAGGCCCGTCAAACCCGCCTGGGGACAGAAAAATTCATGCTCGATGGTCGCCACACCGGCACGGGGGGCGGTAACCACATCGTCTTCGGCGGCGAGCGCTCCAAGGATAGTCCGCTGTTGCGCCGCCCTGATTTGCTGAAAAGCCTAGTCGGCTACTGGCACAATCACCCCAGCCTTAGTTACCTATTCTCAGGTCTATTCATCGGCCCCACCAGCCAGCATCCTCGTGTGGATGAGGCCCGCAACGATGCCCTTTTCGAGCTCGAACTCGCCTTCAAAGAACTTGATCGCCAGACGAAGAACCATGGCCAGACACCCCCCTGGCTGGTGGATCGACTTTTCCGCAACTTGCTCGTGGATGCTACCGGCAATACCCACCGCAGTGAGTTCTGCATCGACAAGCTCTTTGATCCCTCCAGCAGCAGTGGACGTCTCGGTTTGGTCGAACTGCGCTCTTTTGAAATGCCACCACATGCTGAGATGAGCCTAGCCCAGCATCTGCTTTTGCGTGGTGCTATCTCACGCTTCTGGAAGCAACCCTACGAACACGGTCTGGTACGTTGGGGTACTGAGCTGCATGATCGCTTCCTGCTGCCGCACTTCGTTTGGGATGACTTGTGCGATGTCATCGCGGAAATGCGGGACTTTGGCTATGACCTGAAGCCCGAGTGGTTCGCGCCGCACTTCGAGTTCAAGTTTCCGGCTATTGGGGCCATCACCCAGCGGGGTGTGCATGTGGAACTACGCACTGCCCTGGAGCCCTGGCACGTGCTCGGTGAGGAAGGCGCTGCGGGTGGCACCGTGCGCTATGTGGATAGCAGTCTGGAGCGCATCCAGGTAAAAACCTCTGGCCTTGTCGGTGGGCGTCATGTCATCACTTGCAATGGCCGCCAGATCCCACTGCACCCCACCGGCGCGAATGGCGAATACGTGGCTGGCGTGCGCTACCGTGCCTGGCAGCCGGGTGAGTGCCTACAGCCCACCATCGGCATCCACAGCCCGCTCACCTTTGATATCGTCGATACCTGGAACCAGCGCAGTCTCGGCGGCTGCACCTACCACGTCGTTCATCCCGGCGGACGGAACTACGAGACCTTTCCCGTGAATAGCTACGAGGCAGAGAGCCGCCGCCTGGCGCGCTTCTTCACAAATGGTCATCTCCAGGGGCGCTTTACCCCGATGCAGATCCCACAAGTGCCTGAGTTCCCATTCACCCTGGATCTTCGCTTGGGCTGAGCCAGCAAGCATCGTTTCAGCGTGTCTTTAGTGGGCAAAATCCGCTTTGACGGCGAGCTGCCTTCTTCCCACAGTCGTAGCTGACAACGACAGGGGCGTCCCCGCAGGGACTGAGACTAGATTTTGCCATCTAGAACCCTCCGAACCTGATGCGGATCATGCCGCCGAAGGGAGCTCGCTCGGAGGTATCTCAGTTCCGGCCACAGGCCACCCCAAGCAAGAACTTAGAACTAGGAACCAAGAACTTTCCCCCATGATCGCCGACCCCAAGACCTCCTTTGAGCCCCATTCTTCCGAGCAGCTCCCCGCCTCCACCCGCGTCTATGTCGAGGGGCAGATCCACCAGGATGTCCGCGTCCCCATGCGCGAGATCGCTTTGAGCCCCACGAAGGCCTTCAATGGACGCATTGAGGTCAATGAACCCGTGCGCGTCTATGACACCTCCGGCCCTTGGGGCGATCCGTCCTACAAAGGCACCGTCGAGGAAGGCCTGCCCGCCTTGCGCAAAGCGTGGATTCTCTCCCGCAACGACGTCGAGGAATACCAGGGCCGCGCCATCGAGCCCCGTGACAACGGCTACCTGACCGCCAACCACGCCGAATACGCCGCCGCCAAGCGCGAAGGCCTCCTCAGCCCCCTGAAAGCCCCCATCAATGCCCAGCGCAATCCCCTGCGCAGCACCGGCAAGCCCGTCACCCAGCTCCACTACGCTCGCCAGGGCATCATCACCCCCGAGATGGAGTTCATCGCCATCCGCGAAAACATGCGGCGCGCTCAGATCGCTGATTTCAAAAACGACATTGTCCGCAACGACCTCGACAAGCAGCATGCTGGCTCTTCTCAAATTTCAAATCAGCCATCTCAAATCCCTTCTGAATACACTCCCAGTGTATTCAGAAGGTTCCCCCAGCGCATCCCGAACGAAATCACCCCCGAGTTCGTCCGCAGCGAAGTCGCCGCAGGCCGCGCCATCATTCCCGCGAACATCAATCACCCCGAGCTCGAGCCGATGATCATCGGCCGGAATTTCCTCGTCAAAATCAACGCCAACATCGGCAACAGCGCCGTCGCTTCTAGCATCGAGGAAGAGGTCGAAAAAATGCGCTGGGCCACCAAATGGGGCGCCGACACCGTCATGGACCTCTCCACCGGCAAGAACATCCACGCCACCCGTGAATGGATCCTGCGCAATTCGCCCGTCCCCATCGGCACCGTGCCCATTTATCAGGCGCTCGAAAAAGTGAACGGCAAAGCCGAAGACCTCACCTGGGAACTCTTCCGCGACACCCTCATCGAGCAGGCCGAGCAAGGCGTCGATTACTTCACCATCCACGCCGGCGTCCTCCTCCGCTTCGTCCCCATGACCGCCTCCCGCATGACCGGCATCGTCAGCCGCGGCGGCAGCATCATGGCCAAGTGGTGCCTCGCCCATCACAAAGAAAACTTCCTCTACACCCACTGGGACGACATCTGCGACATCATGGCCGCCTACGACGTCTCCTTCTCCATCGGCGACGGCCTGCGCCCCGGCTCCATCGCCGATGCCAATGACAAAGCCCAGTTCGGCGAACTCGAAGTCCAGGGCGAGCTCACCAAACGTGCCTGGGCCAAAGGCGTCCAGGTCATGAACGAAGGCCCCGGCCACGTTCCCATGCACATGATCGAGGAAAACATGGCCAAGCAGCTCGAATGGTGCCACGAAGCCCCCTTCTACACGCTCGGCCCCCTCACCACCGACATCGCCCCCGGCTACGACCACATCACCAGCGGCATTGGTGCCGCCATGATCGGCTGGTATGGCTGCGCCATGCTCTGCTACGTCACGCCCAAGGAACACCTCGGCCTACCGAACAAGGAAGACGTCAAAGCCGGCGTCATCACCTACAAACTCGCCGCCCACGCCGCCGACCTCGCCAAAGGCCACCCCGGCGCCCAATACCGCGACAACGCCCTCTCCAAAGCCCGCTTCGAATTCCGCTGGGAAGATCAGTTCAATCTCAGCCTCGACCCCGTCACCGCCCGCGAATACCACGATGAGACGTTGCCGCAAGACGGAGCCAAGTCCGC
Source organism: Prosthecobacter sp. (assembly GCA_044355075.1). Taxonomy (GTDB): domain Bacteria; phylum Verrucomicrobiota; class Verrucomicrobiia; order Verrucomicrobiales; family Verrucomicrobiaceae; genus Prosthecobacter. The sequence goes on along the minus strand of JBIKYV010000086.1, from coordinate 4,780 downwards.
CCACTTCTGCTCCATGTGCGGCCCCCACTTCTGCTCCATGAAGATCACCGAAGACGTGAGAAAATATGCCGCTGAACAGGCGATCTCCGAGGAAGAAGCGCTCGCCAAAGGCATGGAGGAAAAGTCCCGTGAGTTCGTCGAAAAGGGCGCAGAAGTTTACACCTCGGCCAAATAGGTCGCATAGGCCCTACACGACCTATCCCTCATCCCGTCATGTCCCAGCCGCCTCCAGAAGATGCCCCACCCGGCTTCCTCCCCCAAGGCGGCAACTACCAAGAACTGCTCTCCTACCGAAAGTCAGAGATCATCTACGACCTCACCTTCCGCTTTTGCGAGCGCTTCCTCAAGAAAAGCGACCGCACCATCGACCAGATGGTGCAGTCCGCCCGCTCCGGGAAACAAAACATTGCAGAAGGCTGCAAAGCCTCCATCACCTCTGCCGAGACGGAGCTAAAGCTCATCAACGTCGCCCGAGCCAGCCTGGAGGAACTCTTGTTGGACTACCAAGACTACCTCCGCGTCCGCGATCACCCTCTCTGGGACAAGAAGAGCAAGGAAGCCCTCTACGTCCGCAAACTCGGCCGCACCCCCGACGAAAGCTACGAGACCTACCGGCCCTTCATGGACACTCGGCCACCCCAGATCCTCGCCAACATCGCCATCTGCCTCATCCATCAGGCGAACTACCTGCTCGACCAACAACGCCGGCGCCTGGAAAAAGACTTCGTCCAAAAAGGCGGCATCCGCGAGCAAATGACCAAGGCCCGCCTGGAGTATCGCAAAAAGCAACAGTCCCAGCCCCCGAGACCACCCCATCGCTCAAAAGACTGACACCACCCCTTGCCTGATGCCTTTCGCCCAATGCGTCGCACAGGCCCTACAAGTCGTCTTCATTTCCACCACTCCACGCATCGCTCCCACGCCCCATCCATCGCCTCAGCCCTATCCGACCTATTCTCCAGCGACCGCACCCCCAACAGCCTCCGCTTGCCAAGTCACCCCCTACAACCGAAAGCTCACCCATGAAGATCACCGAAGACGTGCGCAAATACGCCGCCGAACAGGCCATCTCCGAGGAAGAAGCGCTTCAGCGCGGGATGGCGGAGAAGTCGAAGGAGTTCGTGGAAAGCGGAGCCGAAGTTTATCTACCTGCATGAGTTATGGGGCGCATTCGTCGTGGCGGTTATTTCATTGTGTGGTGGATCGGTGATCACGATCCACGCCATGTTCATGTTTATGACAGCGACGAAGAGTTCCTCGGCCGAGTCGAAATCCCTTCCGGTGAGCCGATGGATGATTGGAAACCATCGCGTAAAGTGCTAAAGATCATCTCAGAACTCATCAAAGAAGGCCGCCTATGAAGACCCTGAATCCCCTCAAAGCCCCCTTTGGCAAAGGCACGTTCTCACGCGTCCGCTCCGTCAGCTACCATCAGTGGGAAGATGCCTTCGATGTCGTCTTCGACGATGGACTCGCCTTTCTTGAGCCCCACGCCACGATCCGCAAAGCCAACAAGATCGCTCCCAAGGCTGTCGTTCAGTCCGTGGAACGTGATGAAGAGCTTCGCAGCGGCTTCTACGTCCACTACGACAACGGCCAAACTGCCGAAGTCTCCTGGGCCTTCATCCGCGAACTGCCACCCAAACCCGCCAAGAAGTAATGTCGTATTTCCTCCTCCATGAGCCGAGCCGAGGGATCAGAGGCGAGACCGACAAACGCGAAGCGTTTGCCCGCAGGGCGGCAGTGCCGAGCGCTGGCAATGCCGTCAACATTACCGAAGGCGTCCGCCAATACGCCGCTGAACAAGCTATCTCCGAGGAAGGCGCGCTCCAGCGCGGGATGGAAGAGAAGTCGAAGGAGTTCGTTGAAGCGGGAGCGGTGGTTTACGTGAAGGCGTAAGCTTCGGCTGCTGAAAAAAATTAAGGGAACTATGTTCACGCCCAGCAATCGCCAAAAAACTGAGGATCAGCGTGTTGAAGCCGATCTTCTCGAAGTGAACCTGTCGAACCATTTGTTTGTCCGTTTGGGCGCTAAGAGTAAAAAGTTAACCAAGGTTGATTTTCGATATTCAATCTTTGACACATGCTATCTACGTAATTGCTCGTTCGATTCATGTGACTTCACCGGTTGTAGATTTGTTGGAAGCAATTTTAATGGCTCGAGTTTTTCGGGCTGCAAGTTTGAGTATGCCATATTCGAGCGCACGGTCCTGGATGCCGATGTGTTGATGACATCTTGCCCGGGCCCCGAGAATTTGAAGCTGAGATTTGCACGAACGCTTCGTATGAATTTTCAGCAACTCGGTGATGCAATTTCTGCGAACAAGGCAATCGCAATTGAGCTTCAAGCAACCGAGGTTCATTTGCATAAGTCATGGCGATCACCCGAATCTTACTATCGAGCGAAATATAAGGGATTGGGAAGGCTGAAGGTTTTTTTTGAGTGGCTTGAATTCAAATTCCTCGATTTGATATGGGGGAATGGGGAGAGTGCTCTCAAGCTTCTCCGAACCACTGCGGCTGTGCTGATTTTCATCACGTTGGTGGATGCGGCTGTTTTCAATGACCCCACGCTTACGGTCACCTTTAAGGACGCTTTGATTAGATCGCCCCAAATTTTTTTCGGAACTTTGATTCCAAAGAATTACCCAGGATTCTATTCCACCACTGTGCTTGCAGTTCGCTTAACTTTGTTTGCTCTATTTATGTCAACATTGATCAAGCGATTCAATCGTCGGTAAGATATGACACACATTTATGCGTTTGGCTCAATTTGTCGCGGCGACTTTGATTGCGATTCTGATGTAGACCTACTCGCAATCACTGATCATTTCGATTCACGCTTCAGCCCAGAAATATTTTCGATATACTCATATCAGAGGCTACAGGAGTTGTGGTCCGAAGGGAATCCTTTCGCTTGGCATTTATCGACAGAATCGAAATTGTTGTTTGCGGAAAATAGTCAAGATTTTCTTGAAACACTGGGCCAGCCGCAATCTTATAAAAATCGGCGGATTGACTGTCATAAGTTCTGTAATCTTTTTCAATCCGCTTGGAATTCAGTGCTGGGTAATAGGCAGAGCTTGGTGTTTGATCTAGGGACTATGTTTCTCGCCATCCGAAACTACGCCACTTGTTTCTCGCTGGGTGTTGGAAACATTCCGAATTTTTCAAGGAATTCGGCTTTATGCCTGGGATCGAAAAGCGCCCCTATTTCGCAAAGAACGTTTAGTGTTCTCTTGAGATCACGAATCTTGTCAACAAGAGGCCATGGCGAAGCGCCCACAAGGATCGAAGTTGATTCCGTCATGCACGAAGCGCCATTAATTTTGACTTGGATGTTTAAGCTTTTGGAAGAAATAGATCATGAACGAATTCAGCAATCGAATTGAAGCGCAGCGTCAAATATTGAGAGCTGTCAACCTACGAACTTGGCCGCAGGAGCCTCTGCATGGACTTTCTGCTAAATCGCTTAGCAGATGGGTTACAGCTAACAGACTGGAACCAAATTCAAAGTTGGTCGAACTTCTTCACTTGGCTGCAGCGAAGCTTTTTTTCCTGGCCAACAAAAGCCAGGAGCAAGTATCGGCTGAGTATCAGAGCATTTCTTCGGAAGTTGAAAATCTTGCGAAGGCAATTAGGGACGAAGTCGGCTTGAAAGCCCAGCTGTAAAGAACAGGCACTGGGGTCAGTGTGCAAAAACCTGACAAACTCATCTCTGCGTCGTTCCAGCCTTTCGCGGTGGTTCCATCCGGTTCCCGAAAGACGCCCCTCAAGCGATCCAGGTCGAGCCCCGCTGCCCAGCCGCTGGGGAGCCTCGGCGGAACCGCCTCCCGTTCGCGACCCTGCTTCGCCCCGAGTTCGAGCCCGATCTTCCCCTAGAAGAAGCCCTCCCGCCATTAGCCCGACGCTTTTGAACCGCTGATAAGACGCTGATTGAACGCTGATCCAATCCTTCTGACATCAGCGTCTCATTAGCGTCCCATCAGCGGTTCGTTTCCGGTGCGGCCTACGGAAAAGGGTCAGGCTGCAAAATTCTGACAAACTCACCTCGGCATCGTTCCAGCCACTCGCGGTGGTTCCATCCGGTTCCCGAAAGACGCCCCTCAAGCGGTCCAGGTCGAGCCCTGCTGCCCAGCCGCTGGGGAGCCTCGGCGGAACCGCCTCCCGTTCGCGACCTTGCTTCGCCCCGAGTTCGAGCCCGGTCTTCCCCACGAAGAAGCCCTCCCGCCATTAGCCCGACGCTTTTGGACCGCTGATAAGACGCTGATTTAACGCTAATCCAATCCTTCTGACATCAGCGTCTCATTAGCGTCCCATCAGCGGTTCGTTTCCGGTGCGGCCTGCGGAAAAAGGGTCGGGGTGTAAAATTATGACAAACTCATCTCTGCGTCGTCCCAGCCTCTCGCGGTGGTTCCATCCGGTTCCCGAAAGACGCCCTGCAAGCGATCCAGGTCGAGCCCTGCTGCGCAGCCGCTGGGGAGCCTCGGCGGAACCGCCTCCCGTTCGCGACCTTGCTTCGCCCCGAGTTCGAGCCCGGCCTTCCCCACGAAGAAGCCCTCCCGCGATTAGCCCGACGCTTTTGAACCGCTGATAAGACGCTGATTTAACGCTAATCCAATCCTTCTACATCAGCGTCTCATTAGCGTCCCATCAGCGGTTTGTTTCCGGTGCGGCCTATGAAGAGGTTCGCTCAAGCCATGAAACAACGCCCGAGATGGGCTGCCGCAGGGATGAGCTTTCTGGCTGACTTTTTCTCTGGTGATTCATGCTTTTGCGGT
>JBIKYV010000230.1:0-4324 GCA_044355075.1 Prosthecobacter sp. | reverse complement strand
AGCCAAGATGCAGGAACTCGCCACCTCACTGCCAAAGGTGAACCTGAAGCGCTCCAGCCACTGGGACAACTGGCTGCTCGCCATCAAGGGCCAGGAAACCTGCCGCTCCAACTTCGCCTATGGCGGTCGCCTCACCGAAACGATGCACTTCGCCAACATCGCCCTGCACGTGAATCGCAACCTGACCATTGATCCCGCGACCCGCAGCATCATCGGTGATGAAGAAGCCTCCGCCCTCATGCATGGCCCTGCAGCCCGTGAAGGCTGGAAGGTGTGAGGCTGACTCACGCTTGTCGCACGCGCTCTCGGCGCGTTGAAGCCCAACATCCTCCTCATGCTCACCCATACAGGACCTACTGAAACCTCACCCTCACTCACATGAAGCATTCATTTTTCACCTCCCTGTTCAAGCTCTCGATGGTCTTCGGACTGGCGCTCGTTCAGCTCTCCGCCCATGCCGCTGAGAAAAAGAACATCGTGCTCATTGCTGGAAAGCAGAGCCACGGACCCGGAGCTCACGAACACAACGCGGGCGTCCAGTTGTTCGCGAAATGTCTCCGAGCCGCAGTGCCGGATTTGGTGGATGTGAAGGTGCATTTAAATGGGGAATGGCCTGCGGAAGAAGAGATCAAAGCCGCTGACACCATTTTGATTTATGCGGATGGGTTTACCATGCATCCGGCGTTGCAGGGGGATCACCTTCAGCAACTCTCCGCGGAGATGAAGCGTGGCTGTGGTTTTATGGCATTGCACTGGGCCACTGAGGTGCCCAAGAACAAGGGCGAGGCTGAGTTCTTGGATTGGATGGGCGGATACTGCGACCCGATCTGGAGTGTGAATCCCCACTGGCTGGCGGACTTCACCACCTTGCCCCAGCACCCGATTACCAGCGGCGTGCATCCCTTTTCAACCACAGACGAGTGGTATTTCCACATGCGTTTCCGCAAGGGTATGGCGTCGGTGAAGCCGATCTTAACCGCCGTGCCACCGGACTCCACCATGAGCCGTCCTGATGGAGTGCGTTCAGGCAATCCCGATGTCCGAAAGGATGTAGCGAACAAGGTCCCCCAACACGTCGCGTGGGCAGCGGAGCGGCCCGGCGGCGGTCGTGGCTTTGGCTTCACCGGTGGCCATTTTCACAAGGGCTGGGGCAACAACGATCAACGGAAACTGGTGCTCAATGCGATCCTTTGGACCGCGAAAGCAACCGTTCCTGCCAATGGCGTGGAGTCCGTAGTCACCGAGGAAGATTTGAAACAGAACCTCGACCCCAAACCCGCTCCAAAAGCCCAGGTGCCGCTGCCCAAGCCGTGAGATCGCACGCAATGAAACACCCACTCCGCCTCTTCCGTGATCGCCGATTTTAGCATGAACCCACGAACTCAATTGCCCTTTCTCCTCCACCTGCTCGCCACGCTCGTCGTTTTCAGCAATCTCGTCCGCGCCGACGAACCACCGTTACGTGTCGCTGTCACCCCGGATTCGCTGCGCTTTGCGTGGCCGCCCAGCGCGGGAAAGGCGGAGATTCGCGAGTTGCCTCTGCATACCTCGGCGGCGGGAGAAGGCAGTGTTTTGTGGAGCGGTGAGGGTGCGGAGGCAACGGTGCCTCGCTTCGATGGCAAGCGCGACCGGCTGTTCGCGAAGTTTGAACGTCGTTCGGGTGGCAAGGCGCTTGGTTCGCCGCAGCATGTCACGGATTTCTCCGCGCTCCCGCTGCGGAAGAACTCCCTCGGCTCGCTCGCAAACAAAAAAGGGATAGCCTGCCTGCTCGACGTAGAGGATGGCAAGTCGCTCGGCTTCGGGCAGTCGAACCAGAACATCAACATCGGCTGGCTGATCGACTGGCAGAGCGTGGAACCCAAGCTCAGCTTCGAGTTTGAGGGTAGAAAGATCGGGCTTCGTCCGGATGCGGTCGCGGCGCTTGATCGCGACTTGCAGGCGCTCCACGCGGCGAAAATGCGGGTGACGGGCATCCTCGGGAATACCGTTCAGAAGACCATGTCACGGACATCGCCGCTCGTGCATCCCCTCACCGATCCGGCGACGGTTCCGGAGGGCCCGGCGGCGTTCAACACGGCGACGGAGGAAGGCGTCTTCTTCTACCGTGCGATCCTCCACTGGCTGGTGGAACGCTATACGCGCGAAGACGCGAAGTTTGGCCAGATCGCCGGGCTCGTGATCGGCAACGAAGTGCAGAACCACTGGGGCTGGTATCACCTCGGCGCGGTCGAGCCGGAGGTGTTGTTGCGCGAATACAGCGTGGCGCTGCGCATCGCCGATCTGGCCACACGCAGCGTTCATGCGGACTTCCCGATCTTTATCTCGCTCGACCATCACTGGACGCTTACCGCGACGACGGATCGGACCCACGACTTCACGGGCCTGGAGGTTCTGGAAGGAGTCCACGAGCGTGCGCGACGTGAAGGCGATTTCCCATGGAACCTCGCGCATCATCCGTATCCAGAGAACCTCAGGAAGCCAAGCTTTTGGGATGACCGCTCCGCGCCCTTGCGCTTCGATGCGCCGCGGATCACGTTTCACAATCTCGAGGTGCTGCCCGCATTCCTGCGCCAGCCGCGCTTGCTTTTCGAGGGCAAGCCACGCCGGATCGTGCTGACCGAACAAGGTTTTGACTGCCCGCCCGGTCCCGACGGTGAACTTGTGCAAGCCGCCGCCTTCGCGCTCGCGTGGAAGAAGGTGCAGGCGCTGCCGGGCATCGAGTCCTTCCTGTATCATCGCCATGTCGATCACCCGCACGAGAATCGTCTGCTCTTCGGCATCCGCGAGCACGATGGTAGTGCGAACGTCAACGGCGTTGGCCGCGCGCGGAAGATCTGGGGCGTCGTGCAAAAGGCCGGCACGCCGGAGGAAGAGGCCGCGTTCGCCTTTGCGCTGCCCATCGTCGGGCGCAAGGATTGGAGTGATGTCGTGGCGACCAAGTTCGACCCGCCGCGTGCGGTGAAGCGCGAGACAGGGCATGTGGTCTTCGACTTCATTGCACAGCGAGCGAAGGCGCAGCAGGAGAATGTGCAGTCAGTCGGGCTGCGGCGCATCGGCCAGCCGGACGAAGTGCCGGAGGATGCGCTGCAGCAACATCCGAAGCCGAAAGGCCGCGCCCTGCTGACCTACCGCGTCGCCATTCCCGCTACGGATGCGAAGCGCTGCCTGCTCACCTTTGACGCGCTGCTGAACAACCCGAAGAGCAACGGCGCCGCCTTCGCCATCGAGATGGACGGACGCGAAGTCTTCGCACGCCAGCTCAAGGGCGCAGAGCGCGTGCCGGCAGAGATCGATCTCGCCGACTTCCGTGGTCGCGAAGTCAGCATCGCCTTCATCGTCGATCCCCTCACCGACCCCGCAGGCGACTGGGCAACGTGGGTCACCCCGCGCATCGTGCTGCGCTAAGAGCGGCTCCGCGCGTTGAGCCCCATTCCATTTGATTCAACCATGCAATCCTTCCTTCGACACCTCTTCGTCCTGCTGCTCGCGCCGCTGGCGGCATCAGCATGATCTTGGAGTCAAAAGACAGCCCAAATATCCCGGACCGGTTGCCGAGCCGCTTGCAGGAACTCCGGGAAGCGATGGCTTTGAGCAACGGCCACTCTGGCTTGCGAGCGTGGCATCAGCCGGGAATCCATCGGCACTGGCGTCATTCATCTGACCATGGGCGAGCCACCGGACTGCCAAGCCAACACGCGATTTACTGATGAACTCAGCGCGGCGATCTGCGAATGAAGGCTGAGGCCGAGAACAGCGCACTTACCCCTGATGCCGCATCCTAAACTGCTTCGGCGTTAGGCCGATGCGTTTGCGGAAGTGTTGGGTGAAAGCACTTTGGCCGCAGAAGGCGTGGGCTTGGGCGATGTCGATGACTTTGTCGGTGGTTTGGATGAGGGCTTCGGCGGCGGACTCGATGCGGATGCGCAGCATGAGTTCATAGGGCGTGACGCCGAGGGCTTGGTGGATCTTGCGATACAGAGTGCGCTCGGAGAGTCCGCATTCGCGGGCGAGTTCGGCGGTGCTGAGGATGCGGCTGGTGTTCTTCTGGATGTGGCTGACGATGAGCGTGACTTCGCTGCTGGGCTGATGACGGCTGCGACCTTCGTCGCGTCGGGTGAGCCCCATGAGGCCGATGATTTTGCCGTTCTTGCCTCGCAATGGGACTTTGGTGGTGAGAAACCAAGTCAGCGTGCGCTGCTCGTCATACCAGACTTCGAGGCGATTGATCAACGGTTTGCCCGTGCGAAAGACGAGCGCGTCATCGGCTCGGTAGGCCTTCGCGGTTTGCTCGGGGAAGAAGTCTTCGTCGAGTCGGCCAATGACG
>JBIKYV010000085.1:0-15104 GCA_044355075.1 Prosthecobacter sp. | reverse complement strand
GCCAGCTTTAGCATTTTGCTTTTTGAATAACTCTGCCTTACGAAGCCGATGTAACTGAAAAAGTGGCCTGATCCTCATTGGTTGCTTTTTCCAAATGTTGTTATGATACCTGCTGTGCACGGCAGGCACAACCTCACGATGAGTAGTCCTATGCTAAAGCAAATGGATTTTACAAAGCGATTCTTGCACAAGGCGGAAAAACGACCGCAAATTCAAAGATCAGTGCCTGAAGCAGTGTGCTATGAATTTCCTAAGGCCTAGGCGGTCATGTCCACTGTGCTGCACTACCATGCGTGGCAGTAGGCTGCAGCCCCCTTCCCACACCCCATGATGCGTAAACTTTACACACCCGCCCGCTGGGCACACAAGCAACTACTCCGTCAACTTGGTTTTTTCAATTGGGAGACCATGGAGGCTTCAGGAGAAACATGGTTTCTTCACGACATGCTGCCGGGCCTGCTACGGACACGACAGCCCTTAGTTATGGACGTGGGTGGGAATTCAGGCGATTACACCCTTGCTGTGCTCAAGCGTTTTCCTGAGGCACGTGCCCATGCTTTTGAGCCACATCCAGTGACGTTTCAGAAGTTGGTAGTGGCCATTGATGCTAAGGCCAGCTGCCATCAGATGGCGCTAGGCTCCCAGCCAGGGACGCTTAATCTTTATGACAGCGAAGGGTCCACGGAAGGGGGCATCCGCGCCTCCCTGAGCCCGGAAGCGCTGAAAACCATGACCTCCAAGCCACTCGTTGCTGTGCCGGTAGAAGTGTCTACCTTAGACCTGTTCCTGGGGGCGCAGGGCATCGAGAAGGTGGATTTTCTAAAAATCGACACAGAGGGCTTTGAGATGGACGTATTGAACGGAGCTTCAAAAGCCCTTGCCTCTGGTCGTATTGGAGTAATCCAGTTTGAATTCAATGCCTTGCACATTGGACGCCGTCAGTTTCTCATTGATTTCATGGAACGATTGCCAGGGCATCGCCTTTATCGCCTACTCGCCGATGGCATGGTGGCTCTGGATAAGCTGAAGCCTTACGAACGTGAAATCTTTGCTTTTCAGAATATTGTTGCCATTCGGAGAGATATTGCGCCTGAAACAACCTAACCTTTGCTCCTACAACTATGCCAGAACATGATCCCACAACTCCAGGCTTTCACACGCATCGGAACCCCGTTCTTTTAGCAAAACTGGGATACGATCGCTTACTGGCAACTCTCAAGGGCAAACCCTGGCCAATGCGAGGCAGTTTCCTTCATTTGTTCCCCAAAAACTCTGTTGGGGCAGAGCTGGGTGTGTTTTGTGGAGAGTTTTCTCAGCATCTATTGGACTATGTGAAACCTTCCCATTTGTATTTGGTGGATCCGTGGTGGCGTGAGTTTGGTGAAATTTATCCAGATTGGGGAGCCTACACACGTTATGGCAATCTACCGACGCGAGAAGCTTATACCAACGTTGAGGACATCACAAAACGTTACTTCAAAGGCAAAGTGGATATACGCGTGGACTATAGCATTCCATTTTTGGAATCATTGACCGATGAACACCTTGACTGGGTATATCTTGATACCACACATACCTATGAAGACACCCTCAAGGAGCTTGAGGTGCTTTGCCGTAAGGTGAAAGCCTCTGGAATCATCGCAGGTCATGATTGGCATCCTGATCCAACCCATTGGCATCATGGCGTCTATCGTGCAGTGAATGATTTTCTAAAAGCTAACCCGTCTTATGAAGTTATTCATACCGACGCTAGAAAGAATTGGTGCATCCGAAAGAAAGCTTAAGTGAATCAAAACCAGTAGAAGGAATGCAAATGAGCCTAACCGTCGTTATACCTGCATATAACCGTGAGTCTCTCATTCTGCCGACCTTAGATAGTGTGCGACTGCAAAGCGCAGTAGCAACGGAGGTTCTAGTCATTGATGATTGCTCAAAAGATCGAACTGTTGAGGTGATACGAGAATATATAGATCTGCATCCTTATTTTCCGCTTCGACTCATTCAACAAACTAAAAATCAAGGCGTAAGTGCTGCTAGAAACCGTGGCATCCAAGAGGCCACGGGGCATTGGATTGCATTTCTTGATTCAGATGATCTTTGGGAAATAAATCATCTTGAGGGTTTACTCGCTGAGGCGAAAACATCCAATGCCGATATCGTCTTTGCAAAAGCACGTGGCTATTCAGATAACGATCCTAATGCCTCGAATAAGACTTGGACAACTCGTTTTAAGAACGCAAACGAAGTTGTAAAAGCGATGGTGTCTGCGTGTCATATCCTTCCTTCTGCCACAATGGTGCAGAAGAATGTTTTCCTAAAGCATGGCTGCTTTGATGAAACTTCAGCCATTCAACACGCAGAAGACTGGGATCTTTGGTTAAGGCTAGGATCTCAAGGCTGCGTCTTTGCGATGAGGAATGCGTTCACATGCCTTTATCGTCAGCATGAAGGATCTGCATGCAGGGACAAGTCAAGACTCTACCGAGCAATTGTATTCTGCCTGAAGAAAAACTATGGCAAATCACCTGCCACCTTGAGCGAATGGAATAAATCCCTTCACTATTATCTAGCAAAGCTTGGTAAAGCACTTTTTGCTGCCGGACAAACCGGAGCAAGTGAAGCACTTTTCAAGGCTTGGCAAATGCAGCCAATCAAAGCCACGACTTTCATTGCGGCATTGCTATGCTTAATGAGCAAACGACTGAAGCCACTCTACCCTTTGACCAATCGTTTCATTCAGAGATTCATTTAACGTGGTGGCAACTAAGAGAAAAATTTTATTCGTCAGTGCCAATCGTGGCGGAGGCGGCAGTGAAGAGCTGTGGGTCCAAACCACGTCTAGGATTCTTCAATTGGGTGGTGAGGTTCTTTCAGCAACGACTTGGAGCTCACGAGCTACAAATCGCTTAAAACAACTTGAGCAGGCAAAGGTTCGTCACCTGAGCCTTAATGAATCATTTGCACAGCGCTTAACTGCAAAGCTACTACCTAAAGTAGCATCAAAAAATAGCCCACTTCGAAGGATCATACGCAATTGGAAGCCACAGCTTATTGTCTTCAATTCGGGCACACTTCTCGATGGTGTGTCTCATCTTCAAGAAATTGCTAGCACAGGCCTACCCTACGTAACAATCACACACCTCGTCTCAACTGACAATTGGCCAGATGACGCGATATCAGAGGCATTAGTAAAGCTTTTTTCTGGAGCCCAAATAGCTGGCTTTGTTTCCAATCACAATTTATCACTCTTCGAGAAGCAAACAGCAAGCCGACTCAACAACAGCAGAATCTGGAGAAATCCCTATCTGGTCAGCTATAAACGACAACTAACTTGGCCTGACGAACGCGTTTGGCAATTAGCCTTTCCAGCCAGAATACATCCAAGAACCAAAGGACATGATCTTTTGTTAGAAGTTTTAAGCCAAGAAAAGTGGAGGACTAGACCCCTTCAAGTTTCGATTTTCGGCAAAGGTCCCTGGGAAAATTGCCTCGTTCGTTCAATCAAAATGCGCGATCTCGATGCTAAGGTTCGCTTCTGCGGCCATGTTCATGATATTCAAGCTCTATGGGATGCGCATCATGCTTTGCTTTTGCCATCACGTCATGAAGGATTACCGATTTGTGTTGTTGAGGCCTTAATGGCAGGGCGTCCTTGTATTGTAAATCCAGCAGGCGGTTCAGCTGAACTACTCGAAGAAGGTGTTACCGGTTTTATTTCCTCTGAATGTTCAGCAGCTGCTTTGGATCAAGCTATGGAGCGTGCTTGGGAAAAACGCAATGAATGGCAAAGCATGGGCATCGCTGCGGCAGATCATGTTCGTCGAATCATCCCACCTGATCCTGCTGCTGTATTGGCCAAAGAGCTTCTGACTTTATCAGCTAAAAGCTGATTCCATTGTGTCTCATGCCATCACCTGAACTTGTTAGCGTTATTATGCCTGCCTATCAGGCACAAGCTACTTTGGCAGAATCATTGGATTCTCTTATTGCTCAAACCTATCAAGCTTGGGAACTGCTACTCATCGTTGATCGCAAAAGTCGAGATGAAACATCGAGAATCGCGACCTTCTATGCAGCTAAAGAAAACCGCATACGATTGATTGAAAACCTACCTCATGGGGGATGTGCCTACAATCGTAATGAAGGCATTCGACAAGCCCAAGGAGAGTATATCGCTTTTCTCGATAGTGATGATCTCTGGCTACCTGAAAAGTTAGAAAAACAAGTAGCCCTGATGAACCGAACCGGCGCTTCCCTGGGTTATACAGGTTATGCTCAAATGAATTGGAAAGGAGATCGTCTACCCCAGACTATCATTCCTCCAAATCAATTGACTTACCAGGATCTACTCAGTGACAACCAGCTTGGTTGTTTAACAGCTATAGTTAGGCGAACTAGTTTCCCTGCGCTGAGATTTGTAGACCATTTGCACGAGGATTTGATCCTCTGGCTAGAGCTTCTGCGCAAGACGACTGCTCACGGCCTGTCTGAACCACTCGCGATTTACAGGCAATCTCCGAACAGCCGATCAGGGAATAAGGCAAAGGCGGCTTTGGCACGTTGGCGCATTTTACGTCGGTATGAGAAGTTGCCGATGCCTCGCGCAATTCTTTATTTTCTAAGATACGCAAGAACGGCATTACGGAAGCGACACATAACCCAAATAATAGGCGGAGAATAAGGTTTTAAATCCGTACTTTCGACATGAAGGATAAACCAAAAACATACCTTATCTTTTTGGGGGGATTTTTAACTGCCATTTTAACGATCGTCACATTGTTTAATGCCTTCATAGATAATCATGGCCTTGTCTTTAATCTGAACCAACGACCTCTTTCCAAGCCAGTTGATCCATCTGAAATTAGCGTACTGAAGCGAAATCTAATTTACCGCCGAAGTGACTATGAATCAGCTGTTTTTGGAACGTCTAGAGCTCTTTACGGATTTGACTGTTCTCATCCTTTTTTTGGCGGCAAAAATGCCATTAATGCAGGCATGCCTGGAATTACTTTTCAGGAGATGGGCGAAGCCGTATGTCATTTCATTAGAAACCAACGTGCAAAGAGAATTCTAATCACTCTTGATTACGGAAGCTTTGTGCAAAGCAAGGATCCCTTTCACATCGATTTTGGAAGCAATCCATTTAGATATGTTGGACAGCTTACCACGGACTTATTCAAGACTTTTCTCTCCGTTGACACCTTAACTCAAGGATTAAAGTCCCTAGGTTCTAGGGAGGGCATTTATGACCTATATGGAGCCCTGAATAACGATATTGTCCTAAAGAGGACATTGAAACAAGGGGATCTAAAAAAGAGCTTCAAAAAGGCAGAAGAACGATGTGCCGAATTCTGGGGAAAAAGTGAGAAGCAGCTCATAGACAGCAATCTGCTAACTAAAATCAGCAAAGAAGCGAAGGACAAAAATGTTGAGCTTTTTTGGCTTTTCACCCCATATCATGAGAACTTAATAAGCTTCTTCAAAAAGCGCGACGGCATAAACTCCATGCTGGAGTGGAGACGTGAAATGTCTAGACTTCTACTAGATGAGGAACAAAGCCATGTTTTTGCTTGGGACAGTTGTAACCATCTCTCCTTAAGTGTTGATGAGATTATTCAGGAATCAGGAAAAGGAGTGCCACTTTTTTTTGAGATGTCTCATTTCAGCAAACGCCTAGGAAATATGATCCTTGAACGGCTACAACAAGGCAATCAAGCATCACGTGATAATTTGGATAGCCTAGTTTGTATCCAGCGAGGCAATTTGAATGCATATATTCAGATGCTTGCTGGCTTATGGAATCTCCAATAGTCAGAAATCAAGCATCCTATGCTTTTCAATTCCGCCATCTTCCTTTTTGTTTTTTTGCCCATCTGTATGTTAGGCTTTGGCGTTGCCTTTCGTAGATGGGGTTTAGAGGCGGCTTGGACATGGTTAGCCGCAGCATCAATGTTTTTCTATGGCTGGTGGAACCCCAGCCATGTGCCTTTGCTGCTCATTTCGGTGAGTTCAAATTATTGGCTTGGCCGCAAGTTGGCCTTACCAGATCAGGGGAATCATCGTTGGCTACTCACAATGGGTGTGCTTGTGAACCTTGGGCTTTTGGCATGGTTCAAGTATTGGCATTTTATCGCCTCGAATGTGGCTTCTTTAATTGGATTAAGCTGGCATGGAGAAACTCTGGAATTGCCTCTAGGAATCTCATTTTACACCTTCCACCAGTTGACTTATTTGCTTCATTGCCGTGCGGGGCGAGCTGTGGGCACTACGTTTCGACACTACCTGCTTTATGTCACATTTTTCCCACAGCTGATTGCTGGGCCAATTGTGCGACCAATGGAAATGCTACCCCAATTGCGTGAGCAGCGTCATCGAGCTTTTCGCTGGGAAGATGTATCCATCGGTTTCACACTTCTAAGCATCGGCCTCTTTAAAAAAATGGTCATCGCTGATCACGTGGCACGCTGGGTTGGACCTGTGTTTGACCAAGCTTCCCAAGTTGCATCGATCGCAATGCTAGATGCTTGGGTAGCCGTGCTAGCCTATACGCTTCAGCTCTATTTCGATTTTTCTGCTTACTCTGACATGGCACTTGGGCTAGCAAAAGTCTTTGGGGTGAGCTTACCCGGCAATTTCTACTCACCTTACAAGGCACTGAGCATTGTTGATTTTTGGCGTCGCTGGCACATCACCTTATCTTTGTTTCTTCGGGATTATCTCTATATTCCGCTGGGTGGAAATCGAAAAGGAGAAGCTCGCCGCAATCTGAATTTACTCATTGTTATGGTCATCGGCGGTTTTTGGCATGGGGCAGGCTGGACCTTTGGCGTTTGGGGCCTTTGGCATGGATTAGCACTGCTGGTGAATCATGCTTGGATGAAGTCAGCGACAAGCAAAAGACTCAATGGCACGTTTGGAATTTTATTTTCATGGTCAGTAACTTTCCTCACCATTGTCATTGGTTGGACCTTTTTTAGGGCTCTCGATTTGCAGGGTGCATTCACCATTCTCAAAGGCATGGTGGGAGGTTCTGGCTTGGAACTTCCTGCTGCCTGGTTGGATCGACTGCCATTTTTGAAAGTGCTAGGTTTAAGTGGTCGCTCAGAATGGCTAATCTTTGAATCCCCTTGGCAAATTTTGCAGCTTTTGGCTCTATTGGCAGCAACCCTTTACCTGCCTAATGCTATTCAAATCGCTTCAGGTAGCTTGACGCCTTCGAATCAAGCCTCACTTCCCTCCCAGCCTTCTCGATGGTGTTGGAAACCGACCTTAGGTTGGGCTTGCGTGACTGCCTTGATGTTGGCCATCGCATTGCTCCATTTGGGAAGACTCAGTGAATTCCTCTACTTTCAGTTCTGAGGATGTCTCTAAATCTGCATGTGGTTTATGTGCGCGCGCTGGCGATAGCCACGCTTCTAGTGATTTTGTTAGTTGCCGGGATTAATCGTGCCGTGAATCCATATTGGGTCTTTGCTAAAGATCTGATAGGAGAGGCAGATCGACCGGAGACATTTACACATCTACGTTTGGTCAAAGCAGCTCAAGTCAGACATCAACGACCTCAGTCTATCATTCTAGGAAGCTCACGCGCTGAGACTGGACTCGACCCAAAGCATCCCATGTGGCAGGCAAAGCCGGTTTATAATCTGGGCCTATCCAATGCCAGCCTTTATGAAATCAGACGCTACCTTGAACACACCTGTATGTTAGGTAAAGTGCAGCAAGCAGTGCTATTGCTCGATTTTTCCGCTTTTTTACCAGGAGCCAAGCCTGCACCGGACTTCAGTGAAAGCCGCCTTGCCATTCAGCCAGACGGGATCTTGAACCCTTCCTCGGATCGTTGGGACCTTTTTTCTGCGCTGCTGACATGGGATGCCTTGCAGGGAAGCATCAGCACACTCATCGGTCGTGAAGGAGAAAAGCGCTACCTAGTGGATGGATCACGCGATGCATCGGCCGAAGATGCTCGTGTGCTCGTGAAGGGAGGCGCCATTCGTGCCTTTGCAGCATATGAACGTCGTTTAGTAAGCTCCATCAAACCCATCGCGAGCAAGCCCCGGCTAGGTGAGCATGAGCTTCAGCAATTTCGCGATATGATTGTCTTAGCAAGACGCCAAAGGGTTGATTTGAGACTCGCGATTGCGCCGATGCATGTGCGTTATCAAGAGATTCAGCGGCTACAAGGGCTAGATGCCCTTTATGAAGAATGGAAGTGCACCCTTGTATCCATGCTCAATCAGGAGGCAGGAGGAAAGCATACTCCTTTTTCTCTGTATGATTTCGGTGTTTATTCAGATGAAACTGCCGATCCGATTCCCCCAAAGGGACTGGCTCGTTACTACTATGAGGCTAGCCATTTCAACAAAGCTTTAGGCAATCGGTTGCTTGAGATCGCTCTCGCTAGGCCTAATCAGACATCAGCAAATCCGCCCGGCAGCTTTGGACATCATCTGACCGAGGCGAGCCTGAATAAACATCTTGAGGCAGTGCGAAGAGCACGGGCACAATGGGCAGAAAATCATGCTCATGAGCTAGCGGAGATTGAGGCTACCCTGCCTCAAGTTGGAAAAGCTAGCCTACGATAAAGTTCGGCATAACGCTGGATCGTCAGATCGAGCCCAAGTTCACGCTGGGCCCAAGCGTGTCCCTGCCAACCGATGGCGGTAGCTTGGCTCGGTGATGAAAGCAATTGGGTCAGCCCCCGAGCTAGATTTTCCAAGCTGCGAGGCACCAAGACAAATTCGTGTCCTGGCTGGCCAAATTCTCGCTCAGGTAGCCCATGAAAGTGAGTGATCACCGACGGCACCGCACTCGCCATAGCCTCGAGAACCACATTGCCCATACCTTCCTGTTCCGTAGGAAAGACAAACACATCACTAGCACGCAGCCACTGCTCAATCTCACTGCTTTCTCCGACAAAGTTGACTGAACTGCCGCATTCAGGACGCATGGCCAAAGCGCGCATCTCTTCCTGAAATCGGCTTAATTCAGCCATACGCTCACGCGTCATAAAGGTCGGGCGATCAAACCCACCGACGAGTACAAGCTGAGCCTCTGGCACCTGCTGTTTAACGATAGGCCATGCTTGCAGCAGTAGATCAATGCCCTTTCGCGGTACGATACTGCCAGCAAAAAGCACCACAGGTGCGTTTTGTGGAAGTCTCCATTTTTCACGCAAAGCTAGCTTTTCCGCCTGATCCCTGATGGGGCGAAAGCGCTGCAAATCCACACCGTTGGGGATGACTTCAATGCGTTCTGGATTCACACCTTGGCTTTGAAACCAGCGCGCCATCACTGTCGTGCTAACCACGACTCGGTGAAAAGGACGATAATTTCGCCAAGCTTTTAAGCTTTGCACCCAACGCCGCCAAGCAGGAAGACCTGCTTCAGGGCGGCCGACCATTGTACCAACATAAAGACACCCCATGCCACGTTGGCGAATACGCTGCAACCAAGGCCAGGATAGGTCATGCGCCAAGGATGTTTGGAGCACATGCCCCTGTGGTTGCCTTTGCAACATATGCTGCCAAGCCTGCTGAAAAAGAGCTGCATCGCGAACCCATGGTTTGCCTTGAACATGAAATCGCCGCACATGCAGGGTCTCATGCAGTTGGTCAGCTTCATTGTGGGCATCTTCCTCCCTAAGTGTGAAAACCTCATAGCGAATGCCATGTCCAGCCAGTGGCGTACTGTAGCGACGAAAGCGTTCGGCAGCGCCGGCAAGAATCGGGTAAAAATGCCGAAATACCAGAGACACTTCCACATCAGTGGGCGGTTTCATGACAGAACTTGGGGAAAAATTTGCATCCATCGGCTAGCACAGTCATAGCGTCCGCTACCGGCCACGCTAGCATCACTTCCTGAAAATCCCGCTCCCATGCCCGACACCCCCCTGATTGAAACTCTCCGTTGGAGTGTGCTTTCCTCTTACAAGGTCAACAAGCTACGCACCTGGATCTACAGAATGCTAAATCCTAGCCAAGCAGCTCGCATTGTCTTTGTCTTTGGCTGCCAACGATCAGGCACCACCATGTTGCGGAGTTTTATCGGTTTTGATCCTCGGGTCGATGACCAGGGCGAGGGTGATCCTCCCTACTTTTGGCAAGGTCAAGAAACCGATCTCCGCTATCTGCGTCTTCTTCCCGATAAAGAGATCGAGCGAATTGCTTCTCGCTGCCGCAGTGAGGTGCTGCTAATCAAACCTCTGCATGACAGCCAGCGTGCCGCTCAGCTCTTGCATCGCTTTCCTGGATCGAAAGGCCTATGGATCTACCGCCACTACCATGAGGTGATTCTTTCTCACCTCACCTACTACCGAGGTCGCTATGATCCCCTACCCTACCTACGGGATCTGCTTCAGCTCAATGAAGCTTCTTGGAAAGCCGAAGGCTTAGGCGCTGAAATGCGCTCATTCATTGAGCAGCATCGCCACTTAGCCACGACTGCCAGTGCTGGTTTTGCACTTTTTTGGTTAGCTCGAAATTCACTACTGTTCAGCCAAAAGGAAGCTCAGCCTGACCTCCCCCTGGCGACCCTAGGCTACGCGGACCTTGTCGAAAAAGCTGAACCAGCTCTTCATTTCCTCGGCGAATACATCGGCCTGGAGCTGGATCCACGTTACGCCCGCTTCCCTGAGCGGCGTGAACGGCGCAAGGAGCTACCCGATCCCCTTCCTCCTATACTGAAAGATGCCTGCGAAGCCATGATGGACCGCCTGAAGGCAACGTCGATTCCGCTGGGCTGATCCTTAGAAAGCATTTTCACATCGTTTGTTTGCTCAACCCAGCCATACCATGCCAGTCCGCATCCTTGAGATTGTCGATACCCTAGAAGCAGGTGGCATGGAACATCAGCTCGTTCACCTCATCAATCGACTGGACCCAACATACTTCGAGTTCGAGGTCTGCTGCCTCCGCCAGGCTGGTGTCAATGCAATCAAACTCGACCCACGAGTGAAAGTGCATCCGCTTGAGAAAAAGGAAGGCTTTCAGATTTCGGTCGTTCGCCAGATTAGGCAACTACTACGCCGTGGGTTTGATGTCATCCACACGCACAATTTAGCCCCCCTAATCTATGCAGCAGCAGCCACCGCAGGAGGACTGACACACCCGATCTTTCACGGAGAACATGCCCAACTGACGCCTGATGAACTCGGGCGCAAGCGTCTCTGGCAGCGTCGTCTGCTCTATCGCGCTTGCCATGCTATACACACCGTTTCAGAAAGCCAGCGTCAGGAACTCGTGCGCATGGGCTTAGCTCATCCGCGTCTCACAGCCATTTGCAATGGCGTGAACACAGAACACTTTGCACCACTGGCTCAAGCTTCAGATCGCGCTGCGGCAGTTACTAGGCTAGGCATTCCCTTTACCCCCGAAGCCATACACCTTGGGATCGTCGCACGTTTTGGAGCCTTCAAAAGACACCTCGATCTTTTGCGTGCCTTTGAGTCACTTGCTCCTCATTTTCCCACAGCAAGACTGTTCATGATCGGCGACGGTGGCCCGATGAAAGAGGTCGTGCTAAGTCAGGCAAGAGCCAGCGCGTTCGCGGATCGCATTCATTGGACAGGTTATCAAAAAGACCCTGCACCTTGGTATCAGATTCTCGACCTTCTTATCGTGCCTTCCCTCAATGAGGGGCTTTCGAATTCAACTCTGGAGGCCATGAGCTCAGGTGTACCAGTGTTAAGCCACGATAACTGTGGAGCTCGGGAAATCATCCACAGCGATGAAGAGGGCTGGGTGCGCGACATGCCTGATGTGGAGCATTTAACTCGGCATTTAAGCGAGATTCTTCGCCTTTCTGCTGAAAACAGGCTCGCGGTCGGTCATCATGCTCGTGAAGTAGTGAGTACACGCTTCTCTTGGTCAAAAATGGCCGAGGACTATGCGCGAGCCTTCCAGCACTGCGTTCGCTAAAGAATGCCCCCGATTGGAAGTCTCAGACAGGAATCACGTCTGTCTATCCGTATGGTCATTCCTTCGATTTTCTTTCTCTGATGATCTCTGCATTGCTGCCTTGTGTCTTGCTATTCTTTGCCTGCATCCTGGCTCATGCAGAGCCGGTGCCCCTGACCTGGGGACCCCACCGAGATCTGAAAGCTAAACCTGCGGTGGGTGGCGGCATCGAAATCACTCTCATGGCAGGAAATCCGCATTTTTGGACAGGTATCGTGCCTACGACCTTTGATGCGAGCCGCCATCTTGTCTTTGAGATGGAATGCTTTGCCCCCTCAGGCTTGGACAGTGCCACGCTACGGTTCCGCGTTGCCGATGGCAGCATGGTGGTCGCTGGCACACAGAACGTGCCAATGAGCGAGGCCTGGCAAGCCTGGAGCTTTGACCTTAGCCAAAGCAAAGCCAAACCCGCAGCAGGACACCCTGAAATGCGTTTTCATCTAGCCCTACACGGGAAAGCTGGCAGCGTCATTAGACTACGAAATTTCCGAATTCGTGAAAGGAATGAAGAGGAGGCGAGGCTGAATGCACTGCGTGAACAAACTCTGGTTTTGCGACGAGCCGAAGCGCAGCAGATTCGTCAGCAAATCGAGAAAACTTGGCCTGCACAGATCAACAAGATTGAGATAGATCAGGATCAGATTCACCTCTCAGGAGTCGTACTTTCCGAAGCTAGACTCATAGGCATACCACCTGAGGTGGCCATGCAGGAGCCCTGCCCAGACGGTGGTCTGGCTGTACAGCCGGACGGAGCAGGACGTTTTGAACTCAAGTTACCAAGGCTGGATCAGACCACTCACCGTGATCATGCACTTTGGCGCTGGCGTCTTGCTGAAAAAGCCAAACCTATGTGGCTATCGTCCGCACATTGGGCTGATGTTACCACCAAAAGGGTTGGCGGGGATTTGCCGCGCCAGAAGGCCCCGCATACGAAAGGACTCGGCGGCATTCCTCCATTGCATCAAGGTGATCATGAGATCTTCGAGTTAGGCATTCATCATGTAACCGTAAACTTGGTGCTAAACGCCCTACTTCGCGATCAGCCTGCCCCTGGCTATGAACGCTGGTCCTGCGAAGGACGTGACTACTACGCGAACGAGGCTATGCTCCGTTCAACTGACGCCACCCTACGTCAGATGCAGTCTCGTAGCATCATCGTCTCTGTCATCTTATTGGTTGGCAATCACCGCCATGTGAATGGTCGTCCGCACAGTGCGCTAACGCATCCCGAGGCTGAAGCACGTGGTATTTACGCGATGCCGAACCTAACCACTGAGGCCACGACCTGCTACTATGCAGCGGCGATTCGTCTACTCGCAGAACGCTACAGCGGTCAGCCTGGCTCACCAGGGCGCATCAGTCAGTGGATCTTGCACAATGAAATCGATCAAGCAGGCACCTGGACGAATATGGGTGACCAGCCTATGGAGCGCTTTTTGGAGTCCTATCACCGCTCCGCCAGGATCGTACATCATACGGCGCGGTTATTTGACCGTCAGGCTCGCGTTTTTATGTCTCTCACTCATCATTGGACCCGGCAAAGCGCTGGCAGCGGAACCTATGTGGTGCGAGATATGATCGAGTTTTTTCAACAACTGAGCCGTGCGGAAGGCGACTTCGAGTGGGGCATCGCTTACCACCCTTATCCGCGCGATTTGCGCAATCCTGATACATGGTTGGATCAGGAGGTAAGCGATGACTTTGATACCGAATACATCACCCCCAAAAATCTCCAGGTGCTACCTGCTTTTCTACGCCAAGCGCGTTTTCAATTTCAAGGGCAAACACGTGGCATCCTGCTAAGTGAGCAAGGTTTCAACACTCCCACGCTGAGCCTTGAAGACCAGAAGTGTCAAGCTGCTGGCTTGATTTATGTCTTTGATCAAATGCGCCGCTTACCCGAGATCGAAGCCTATCACCTGCATCGCTACCAGGATATGCCTGAGGGAGAAGGTGGCCTGAGACTGGGCCTAATCACAGAAACTGGACAGCGAAAGCTCGCCTGGGAGGTGTATCGTGAACTCGGCACTGGCTCGGCACTCGAAAAACAACACGCAAAGGCAGCCGCTGAGGTCTGGAAGAATTCAGCAAAGTAACCTGCTATCAGGGATCAATAGCGAAGCCCTATCAGGCAAGCCATTGAGCGATCCCAGCGATGACCTCGACACGTTGAGCTTCGTTCAACTCACCGTAAATGGGAATGCTGATGACTTCACCGGCAAGGCGATGCGAGACGTTGCAGCCCTGACGAGAAGTCGCTGGCAGATCGGCGAAACATGCCTGTTGATCCAATGTGATTGGATAATACACCTCACAGCCAATCTTCAGCGAGGTGAGGTGCTCTTTCAGGGAATCACGGCCACCATTCAGGACTCGTAGCGTGTATTGATTCCAGATGTGATCGTTGTGCGCATAGGCAGTCGGCAATACAATGCGCGCCTGCTGGGTCTCCAAGCAGCGATCTTGCTTCGTGACACATTTGCAGTGAGCTGGGTCCGCCTCGACGACACCGGACAGCTTCCGTAGTTCAGCCGTGTAATGGGCTGCGTTGCGCTGACGATCAGCTGTGTATTGGGCATAATGCTTCAGTTTCACGCTCAGCATTGCGCACTGAAGGGTATCCATGCGGAAGTTTCCGCCAACGTAATGATGATGGTACTTTGGCTTGGAGCCGTGCACGCGCAACACCCGCGCGAACTCAGCCAACTCATCATCATTCGTGACCAAAATGCCGCCATCGCCAAAGCCACCGAGATTTTTGCTGGGGAAGAAGCTGTAGGTACCAAAGTCGCCAAGAGTGCCGGACTGGCGGCCTTTGTATCGAGCTCCGATGGACTGCGCCGCATCTTCCACGACACGCAGACCGTGTTCTTGAGCTAGAGCCAAAATGGGGTCCATGTCGGCGCACTGACCGAAGAGGTGAACTGGAATGATGGCCTTTGTTTGAGCCGTAATCTTGGCTCGGGCATCGTTCACATCGAGATTGAAGCAAATGGGACAAATATCCGTGAAAACCGGAACTGCACCGAGGCGGGAAACCGCCCCAGCCGTGGCAAAGAACGTGAAGGCTGGGCAGAGGACTTCATCCCCTGGCTTGATGCCTAGAGCCATCAAAGCAAGCAACAACGCATCTGTGCCAGAGGAGAC
>JBIKYV010000084.1:0-15119 GCA_044355075.1 Prosthecobacter sp. | reverse complement strand
CCAAAGTGGCTGCGGCTTTAGCCGCATCATTTCGGCTAAAGCCGAAACCACTTTCTTGGCGATACGTCTCGCTCATCACGATGAGCTTGTGCAGCTTCTTCAAGCTGCCGCCCAGGTCGTCGCGGAAGGTCACCGCCAGCCAATCGAGCAGCTCGGGATGGCTCGGCTTCGCGCCCATGCGGCCGAAGTCGTTGGCGGTTTCGACGAGGCCGCGACCGAAGTGATGCTGCCAAACGCGATTCACGATGCTGCGCCAGGTGAGCGCGTTGTTCTTGTCCGTGATCCACTTCGCCAAAGCGGCCCGGCGGGCTGCTTCGTGATCGCCGCTGACTTGGAAAGGCAGATCAAACAATCGGCCAAGCGTGCTGACGGCACCTGGGCTCACCTCTTGAGCGGGTTGCTTCACATCGCCGCGTTTCAGCACCTGGATCGTTCTTGGCGTTCCGTGAGTTCCTTTGAAAGCGCCGCTGCCGTAGTGAACGGCTCCGGCATAGACTTTCTGCGGCACGGGCAATATCGGCAGGGCATCTCGCTGCTTGCGGGCTTCACGCAGTTTCGTTTTCGTGGCCTCATCCGCCTGCGCGAGCATGAGGGCATCGCGTTCGCGGATGAGCTTCAGTTTGTCCTCCTCGCTGCGGCTTTCGGGGGCGATGCCATCGGTGAGATTGGCTTTTCGCCAGCGCGGCGCGGCCTCGATGCTGTCGAGCGAGGTCACGGGACGGCCAGCGGCCAGATTGGGGCCGGTTTTGCTGTCATAGACCTCCATCTCGGCGAGCGCGAAGATGTAGTCGTTGCTGCGTTTGGCGAGCTTCACGGCGGTGACACGCACAAAGCGACCCGTGACGCCGTCATCGCCCGCCGTGCCGCTTTCGAAAGGCTTCAGGCCGGGATTGGCGAAATCATTCATGAAGGTGGCGTCGTGCTTCCGCCACACGAGCGTGACGCCGGTTTGGAAGGTGGGATCATCGCTGACCTCGATTTTGAAACGCACCGGGAAGCCGAAACCACCGCCGATCTTGCCAAAGTCGTCGTAACAGGGCTTCAGCACGATGCGCTCGACCTGCACGCTCTTGCCGAGATCCACCTGCACCCACTTCACCGCGTCCTGCGTTGGCGAAATGGCGCTGTGATAGCCGAAATCAGGTTTCGCATTCGGATTCGCACCTTTCTCCGCCGCGCCGTCGATGCGCTTGCTGAGCACGGTGTAGGCTGCACCGGCTTTTTTCTTCAAAGGCTCTTCCAAGGCTGCGATGGTGTCCGTGATCTGCTTCTTCTGCTTTTGAAGCGCGGCGAACTTCTGCATCGACGCATCATCCGGGTAGTAATCGACCTCCGTGCGGTCGATGCCGGCGAAGACGGCGTGCAGCGAATAGTAGTCCTCCTGCGAGATGGGATCGAATTTGTGATAGTGGCACTGCGCACACTGCACGGTGAGGCTACACACGGTGCCGATGGCGTTTTGCACCATGTCATCGCGATCGAGATGACGCGCGATCTTGCCATCGAGCTTCGTCTCCGGCACCTCCGCATGCCCGATGTAGTCCCACGGCCCTGCGGCGATGAATCCGAGCGCCGTGATGCCATCCACCGTGCCCGGATAGAGCTCATCTCCGGCGATCTGCTCCTCGATGAAGCGGGCGTAGGGTTTGTCGTTGTTCAGGGCACGGATGACGTAATCCCGATACGGCCAGGCGTTCAGGCGTGGCTTGTCTTTGTCGTAGCCGTGGGTTTCGCCGTAATGCACGGCATCCAGCCAGTGCCGCGCCCAGCGCTCGCCATAGCGGGGCGAGGCGAGGAGCTTGTCCACGAGGGCTTCATACTTTTGATCCGTCAGATCGGTCAGATCAGACGGATCAGGCGGCAGGCCCGTAAGATCAAAGTAGAGGCGTCGAATCAGTGTGCGCGCATCGGCACGTGGGGCGGGCGTGAGGCCTTTTTCTTGGAGCTTCGCGTGGATGAAGGCATCAATGGAAAGTGGCTTGAGCTTTAGCTCAAGTTTGGGGGAATCTTCGGCTAAAGCCGAAGCCACTTTGAGTGGCTTAAAGGCCCACCAGTCCGTCTTGTCCTCCAGCTTCGCCACATCGACGCCATCGGGCCAGTTCGCGCCTTCATCGATCCAGCGTTTTAGCGTCTCGAGCTCGGTGGAGCTCAGTTTCGACTTCGGCGGCATAGGCGTGTCTTTCTCCAAACCGCTGACGAATCGGAAAAGCTGGCTTTCCGCGCTCTTTCCCGCTTTTACATGCTTCAAAGCCACCGCCTTGATGTCGAGCCGGTAATCGTTCTTCTGTTTTTCAGCGCCGTGGCACTCGTAGCAGTGCTTTTCAAAGATGGGCCGCACCTCACGCACAAAATCCACCGCGAGGGCGGAGGTCGTGGAAAGGGTGAGAAGGCAGAGGAGGCGCATGGAATTTCATACGTGACCAAACCGAGTCTTTCATACCGGCGCTACGCTGAAGAGGCTCACTTCACAAACTTCACCTCCACTTGGGGCAGCAACGCTTTCAACTTGACCTGGGTTTCCTCGGGGTAGCCTTTGCCGTAGCGGATGATGGTGAGGCTTTTGAGGTGGGCAAAGGCTTGGAACTGCGAGAGGCGCGTGTCGGGCAACTCAAGGTTCGAAAGGGAGAGTTCACGGACCTGTATCACGCCCGCGAGAGTGGTAAGATCGGCGTCGGTGAAGGCTTTGGCATCCAGCGAGAGTTTGCGAAGGGTGGGAATGGCTTTGACGGTGGCGATGGCTTCTGCGGCCGGACTACACACACCATACTCGAGCGCCACGTATTCCATCGGCAGCTCGCGTAGGTGCTTCATGAGGCCTGCGGTGGCCTTGGCACAACTGATCTCGATGCCGGTGAGGTGCTTAAGCTTCTTGAAGTGCTCCGCACCGGCATCGGTAAGCTGCTTGGAGTGCCATAGCTTAATGAACTCGAGGTTCGGGAACTTTTCACACACATAGCCGAGGCCTTCGTCATCGAGGCCATTGCTATGGAAGTTGATGCGCTTCAGCTTTGTCCAGCCATCGAACTTCGCAAAGAAGTGACCGGGATACCCCGCCCCTCGTGGTGTGAACGACTCCAGGTTCTTCAGGCCAGCCAGCTTTTCCCAACCCACGTCGGTAGCTTTGCCAAAATAGGCCAGTTCGAGGTTGGTG
Organism: Prosthecobacter sp.; assembly: GCA_044355075.1. Taxonomy (GTDB): domain Bacteria; phylum Verrucomicrobiota; class Verrucomicrobiia; order Verrucomicrobiales; family Verrucomicrobiaceae; genus Prosthecobacter. Next base: position 11,968 of record JBIKYV010000084.1, on the reverse strand, counting down.
AGATCAGGGCACTCGTTGAGTTGCTGGAGCTGAGCCAGGCTGGCATCGCCCAGTCTGCCAAAGCCGCTCACGCTAAGGCTCTTCAACTTCTTGAGATTAAGCAGCGGAGCTACCCAGGCGTCCTGGATTCCCGACGCCTCCAGCTTCACCGACTCCAGCGTGGCGATTTGCGCGAGGTGATCGATGAACGCAGCATTGTAGGGATCAGCGTTCTCCTTGCGGTGATCGTGAGCTTTGCCTCCCAAGATGTTGGTGCTGACCTGGGTGAGCGTGTCAAAGATCGCGACGTCACCGCCCGCCGCCTTCCTCAGCGTTTCGGGCGTGGTGTTGATCTTCGTAAACGAGCCTGGTGCGCTCTCGACGGTGCGGATGACAGCTTCGACGTGCGGATGACGCTCGGCAGCGGCGAGAATCGCGGCAGAGTTTACGCTCATCGCCTGCTTCAAGGCAGAATCTGACGTGGTGGCCATGACGGCATCAAGGTCAGCACGTGAGGTGATTTTGGAAAAATCTGGCGTGGCGGCGTACAGCGCAGTGAGCGAGCCAACAAGAAGGACGATGAGGAGTTTCATGTTTTTTGATCCTTCTTGGTTTCTTGTCCTTGGTTCTTCCAGAGCAACGAAGAACGAGGAACCAAGAACAAAGAACGTTTTGGTTTAATACTTCGGGAAGATGGCGGGTGTGGGGAAACGCTCTTCGAGGTTGTCGCTGAGGTATTCTTCGCGGGGGACCTGAGCTTGGGGCCAGCTCGTGGGACGGACGCGCACGATGCGGGTAGGGCGGATGCCTTCGATGATGAGATCGGTCTCGAAGCGGATCTGCATGCCGCTGCTGCCAAGCGGGGCTTCACCGGGGAGTTTGATGACATCTTGGATCGGGCCTTTCGATGCCATGTGTGCGGGGCCGTAGGCACCGTGGGTGTGCTTCAGGGTATCGGCGACGGGATTCATGAGGGCGGGGCTGCCTTTGGTGAAGTCGGCGTAGAGCGATGAGTCCATGCCGCCGAAGAGAGTCGCGGTGATCGTGGCGCGGCCGAACTTGCCGTATTCGACGTTGTCGATCCACGCGGCCATCCAGCGGCTACGGATGAAGGCTTTGTGGGTTTCAGTTTGGTTGTAGGCGGCGCGTTGGGTCGCGGTGTCGTCGAGCCAGATATCGGAAACATGGAAGCGGGTGAAGATGCCATCGGCGGTGGGTTTCCAGGTGATGCCAAGCAGGACGGATTGGCCGTTGAGGGCTTTTTTTCCTTCCGCAGGCCATGCACCTTCGGTGATCAAGTCTTCGACGCCGAGGCATTCGCGACCACGCCAAATGCGGGTGGCGGCATCGAAGGTCATCGGTTCCTCGGCGGCCTTGGCATCGTCGCCTTTCTTTGGCTGGCGGATGGCGATGATCATGCCTGCGTGGCTTTTGATCTGCACTTCCTTGAGTTTCCAGGTCAATCCCAGGCGCTGGCAGTGGCTAGGTTCGTCTTCGAGGAGAAGCACATGATTCTCGGCGGGAAAAATGCCTGCGCCACGATTGTGATTGGCGTCCTGTTTGCCGCTATCGATCGGCAGCACCGGAACTGGGGAAGTCTTCGGATCCGGCGGGAGGAAAGCGTGGACGTGCATCACGGTGCCGAGCGGGATGTCCCGCAAATCGGCAGGTGCGCCATGATAACGAACGATGCCGTAAGGCAGCATGGCGAAAGGATGCGGATCATTGCGGAAAAACATGCCCGATCCCTGCACGCGGATGCTGCCACGACGATTCGCGTGATCGACAAAGATGAGTTCGCCGCGGTAGGTGTGCGCTTTTTCGAGGGGAGGGAACTTTCCGGCTTCGGGGCGGTAAACCTCAGTTCCTGGCGCTTGGTGCTTGGTGCCTGGTTTGTCGCTCGCGGCGTTTGCCTGGATCACGAATGAACACATGAGGACCACCAAAGATTTAGGAACGAAGAACAAGGAACAAAGAACAAAGAATGGTTTCATAAGTAGGTCAGTATTTCGGGAAGATGTCGGGCGTGGGAAAGCGTTCGTCGATGCTGCCCTGGCCGATGTATTCTTCGCGGGGGAGGTGGAGATCGGGCCAGCTTGCGGGGCGGATTTTGACGATGCGGGTGGGGCGCATGCCTTCGGTGATGAGGTCGGTCTCGAAACGAATCTGGATGCCACTGCTGCCGAGCGGAGGCTTGTCGGAGGTTTGGATGACGTCGTGAATGGTGCCGCGAGCGGCCATCTGCGTGGGACCGGCGCTGCCGCCTTCGATGTGCTTGAGCGTGTTTTCGACGCTGTTCATGAGGGCGGGGATGCCTTGGCGAAACTCGGCGTAGAGCGAGGCATCCATTCCACCAAAGAGTGTCGCGGTCACGGTTGCGCGGCCGAACTTACCATACTCGACCGCATCGACCCACGCGGGCATCCAGCGGCTGCGGATGAAGGTCCTGTGCGTTTCCGTCTGGCGCATTGCCGTGTTTTGCATCGCGGTGTCGTCGAGCCAGATGTCGGAAACATGGAAGCGGGTGAACACACCTCCTGGCGTTGGCTTCCACATGATGCCGAGCATGACGGACTGACCGCCGAGAGCTTTTTTGCCATCCGCAGGCCATGCGCCGTCGTCGATCAGGTGTTGAACGAGAAGGCACTCGCGACCGCGCCAGACGCGGGTGGCCGCATCGAAGGTGAAGGTCTCGTCTTCGGCCTTGTTGGTGGCGCTTTGCTTGGTTTGACGGTTGGCGGTGAGCATGCCCTCGCGGTTTTTGACCTCCACTTCCTTGAGCTTCCAGCTCAAACCCTCGCGCAGGCACTGGCTCGGTTCGTCTTCGAGGAGCAGGACATGGTTCTCCGCGGGGAAAATGCCCGCGCCGCGATTGTGATTCGCGTCCTTGTCCTTGTTGTTTACCGGCAGCACCGGCACGGCGGAGGTCTTCGGATCTGGCGGCAGAAACGCACGCACATGCAGCACCGTGCCGAGCGGTATGTCCCGCAGGTCCGCCGGTGCGCCGTGATACCTCACGATGCCATACGGCAGCAGCGCGAAGGGATGCGGATCATTCCGACGAAACATGCCCGATCCCGCCACGCGAAGGCTCCCACGCCGATTCGCATGATCGACGAAGACGAGCTCACCGCGATAAGAGTGGGCTTTTTCGAGAGGAGGAAACTTGCCGGGTTCGGGGCGGAAGACTTCCGTTCCTGATTCTTTGTTCTGGGTGCTTGGTTGTTCGGCGTTGGCTGTCGGTTGAACGATGAACGACAAGGCCAACGCTGCCAACCCGGTGCCAACGAAGAACCAAGAACGATGAACGATGAACATCACAACGCGACCATCTTGTTGCTGTCCCCAAACTTGTCCGTCTCCACGCCCATGCGCTGGGCCATGAGAAGGAGGAGGTTGCTCATGTGGGCGTCGGTGTTCACGGGGCGGCTGCAAATCTGGTAGTGTGCGGAGCTGAGACCGCCTTCCGGGGCGAGGGAGTAGCCTTCGAAGCCCTTCGCCTGCTTGTTGAAGTCGAGGTGGCTGCCGTGCTTCAGGCCGAGGTCCGAACCGCCGGCAAGCACGAGCGGGAGATTCGCATTGCCGTGGCTATGGCCGTAGCACATGCCGCTGCCGAAGAGGGCCATCGTGGTGCCGAGCAGCGGCTTGCCATTGAGGTCCTTCGTTTCGGAAAGGCGGCTGATGAAGTAGCTGAACTGCTCGATGGCGAAGGCGTCGTAGTTCGTTAGCTTTTCCATGTAACCCGCGTCGCCGCCGTGATGGCTGAGCTGGTGGCGTGACTCGGTGATGCCGATCTCGGGAATGGAAAACGCATCACCCTCGCCGCCGAGGCTGAAGGTGGCCACGCGGGTCACGTCCGTCTGAAAGGCGAGCACCATGAGGTCATACACCGTGCGGAAGTAGTCGCCGGCCATCGTCTGCGCGACATCGCGGTTCGTGCGCTTGCGGTCGGCATCGGAAATGACCGGCAGCGGCGTGTCGAGCCACGCATCAGCGCGGCGCGTGCGGATCTCCGCCTCGCGCACAGAGGTGAGGTATTGGTCCATGCGGCCCTTGTCCTCGGAGCCCATCTTTTTCTCCAAATTGCGCACCTCAGCGAGATTGGCGTCGAGCACGCTGCCCTTGCGACGCAAAGCACGGCGCTGGACATCTTTACCGCCTTTCGGTTCTTCAAAAAGCGACGCGAAGATCTCGCTGCACTTTCGCAGTGCGGGCAACTGCACGCCATCGGCCGTCCAGGCCAGCGAACCCTGCGTGAGCGCCACCTCCATCGACGGATAACGCGTGTGCGGAGCCGTGATCTCCGCCATCTTCTGATCCACCGAGATCGTGTTGCGCTCGGACGGGCCAATCTTCGCACCGGTAAGCCACACGGAGATGCAGTTGTGATGGTGCCCAAGGCTGCCCGGATGATGCAGGCCGCTGATCGGCGTGATCACATCACGATGCTTCTCCAGCGGCTTCAGCGAGCGGGAGAACTCATAGCCTTTGCCTTCCTTGAGGATTTGGTAGTTCAGCGAGTGCACGCCGTTCGCGAGGTAGATAAAAGCGCTGCGCTTCGGCGTGGCCGTAGCCGCTTCCGTAGCACGCAGAGGCACCATGCATTCGAGCATCGGCAGGGAGATGAAGCTGCCAAGAGCTTTCAGGGCGTGACGGCGGTCGATGAGCCAGGATTGGGTTTGGATGTTCATGAAATGGATAATTGGGGTGAATCAGCGCTGCTTCATCAAGTCGGATTGGGCGACAACACGCACGATGTCTTTAATTCGGTAGTCACTCTTCTTCGCTTCTGCTTGGATCGCGTTCAGATCGTCCTGGTCATCAAACGCGACGGGGCGGCGGAGGGCGTAGGTGCAGAGATGGTTGATGAAGGCGCGGGCGAGTTTGTCGCTGTCTTCGAGGAGGCGTTGTTTGAACTCGTTGGCGTCTTTGAAAGGGCGCCCATCGGGCATGTTGCCAGCGGGATTGATGAGCGGGTCTTCGCCGGTGCCGGCGGGGATTTTTTCGCGGGTGCGCCATTGACCGATGGCATCGTAGTTGTCCCAAGCGAGGCCGAGAGGGTCGATGTTGGCATGGCAAGCGGCGCAGTTGGCGTCGTTGCGGTGGGCTTCGATCTTTTGGCGCAGAGTTGCCTTGGGACTTTGCTGCGTTGGTGGTTCAATCGCAGGCACATTCGCCGGCGGTGGTGGTGGAGTTTTGCCAAGCACGACCTCGCTCAGCCACACGCCGCGATGCACGGGACGATGGCGCGTGCCATCGGAGGTGAGGCCGAGCACGGCACCCATGGTGAGCAGGCCGCCGCGATGATGCTCGGGCTTGAGCGAGACACGTTGAAAGCCGCCTTTTTTCGGCTCCGGCAGGCCGTAAAAGCCGCATAGGCGTGCGTTCGCCACGGTCCAGTCGGACTCGATGAAGCCGTCGATGGGCGTGTTGTTCGTGAACATCTCGCGGAAGAACTCCACGGGCTCCAGGCGCATGCTTTCCTCCAGCCACGCGTCGTAGGTGGGATAGAGCTTCAGGTCCGGCGGGAACATGCCCAAGCGATGCAGTTGCAGCCACTGGCGCGCGAAATCGTCGATGAAGCGGCTCGTTTTGCTATCGGCCAGCAGGCGGTCGATCTCCTTCTTCAAGCCATCGCCCTTCAGCGTGCCGAATTTCGCGGCGGTGAAGAGCGCCTCATCCGGCATTGAGCTCCACAGGAAATACGACAGACGCGTAGCGAGCTCGGAATCGGTGAGTTGCTCGCGAGCCACCGGATCGCCCTCGACGATATAAATAAAATGGCGGGAGGTCAGCACGCCCTGCAAGGCCACGCGATAGGCATCGACGAGCTTTTCGCCTGCGTCGCGCTCCTCGCGATACGACTTCAAATACTGCTCGAGCTCCTCCACCTTCACCGGGCGACGCCACGCACGCTCGGCGAACCGTTGCAAATGCGTTGCCACCACCGCCGGCGTCGCCTCATCGGGCGGCACCACGTCCTTGCGCCGTGCTTTTTCCGCCTCGGAGACCAGCGGGCCTTCCCACTCGATCCAGTCCAGCAGCACGGTGGAGAAGATGCCATTGCCCTTTTCATCAAACATCTGCGGCGCGTTCGGGTTTAAGAGCATCGTCTCGCTGCTATGCGTGAAAATGTAGCCACCTCGGCTGGCCAGCGCATTGCGAAAGGCCGCGCCCTGCCGGCGATCCACCACATCCGTGGCCACCACGCAAAAGTCGAGCTGTGCGGGCATTTCGAGGAAGACCTCAAACTCATACACCTGCGGCTTGTCCTCCGGCGCGGTGATGTCGAATTCGATCATGCCATCCACCGTCTCCTCGCCCGTTTTCTTGCCGATGCTCAGATGCGCCGTCTGGCCGCCCAAGGGGCGGATGCCGCTGGCCTGGATGCGTAGCTTATAGAGCCCGCTGTGCTCCGGCCCCGTTTTGCCGAACCAATTGGGCGAAAGCGCATTCTGAGTCGTGCCAGGAAACATCAGGTAACGCAGCGGCCGCTTGATGCCGAAGCGGTCTAGCGCCGCCTGCTGCGCTTTTCCGTCGCCGTAACGCAGGTCCACCGCTGTCATCCTTACCTTCCGAGCCTCCCCCGCCGTCGCGGGGAAAGCGCGATCCAGCACCAGCTCCGCCGCGCGGTAGTAGCGGTCCACATGCGAGGGCGACAGCGACAGCTCCGAGCCGATGCGCTCAAAGCCATGCCACAGGTTGTCCTCGTTCAGCTCGCCCGGCTTCGCGGGATCGTAGCGCACGCCCAGCAGGTCATAGACCGTGTTTTGATACTCCTTCCGGCTCAGCCGGTAATGCGCCACCGCCGGCCGCTGCGCCATGCGTGCCGCGCGGCCCTGCTTCATCAGCCCGTCCAGATTCGTCACAAAGGCCGCGATCTCCGCCTGCGTCGGCTTCTTCTCCTTGTCCTTCTTCGGCGGCATCTCGCCCGAGTTCACGTTTTCGATCACCTCCGCCCAATGATGCGTGTCCGCACCGAGTTGAAAATCGCGCGACAGCTCATCAATGCGCAGATCCCCCTTCACCTTCTCCGGCCCATGACAGCGCAGGCAGTGGGTTTTCAAAAACGCTTCAAAAGGCTCGTCCGCCGTGGCAGAGGCGGCAGTGAGCAGGCTGGCAAAGGCAAACAAGATCCGGGAGCGAAAACAGAAAGTCATGGTGACGGCGATACCAACGCCACGCCGCAGGCTTCCTTTGCGCGGAGTCACCCCCGAAAACTCAGGGGGGCTGCCTAGGCTCCGGCGGGTTCGTCCAAGAAATGAATGTCACGCGTCCATTATGGGAACTGAAAGCGAGCCGTTGCCGATACTGCGAGCAGGGCGAGTTGATATTCTCGACGTGCTCCTCATGCTTGTCCGTGGTTCTGATCTGCGGGGAGTGTGGCACCGTTTATGAGATCACGAACAAGAATCCCGGAAAGGAGATTGGAGACACGTCTGGGGCGACGAAGTGTCAGTGTTGCGGTGCTGTTTCTCATCACGAGTTTCCGCCGTCCACCGACCAAGAGATTGTTGTACTTGGCTTCACCACTGATGAATACCAATGAAGAAGAAGCCGAACAAAACGGATGCAGGCCTGATCCGAAGCGTTAACCACCCAGGCGCATAACCAGCCGCTAATGCCGCCCATTCAGAGTCATCTTTTTGATGATGTTGGCGGATCGTTTCCAAGTCGGAATCGGCGAATGCGGTATCGAGCGTGCTGATGGCGTTGTTCTCCGCGTCACCATGGTTTGTGATTTTCCCCGGAGGTAGGCAGAAGAATGGGGGCAGTAGAATTCGCTTCATTCTATTGCCCCCATTCTTCTGCCTGTTGATCCGGCTCATTGTCACAAATGTGCTGCTGGGCAGTGAAGCGTCTGCACTCGGGCCATGAATGACGGTGTTGAGCTGGCCATGGCTGATTTCGCCGGGCGGACCTTGGAAACCGTCGCTGCTGCGCGGAATGCCAAGGTGAAGCGCCCCTCATGTTTGGTGGATGCCCATCCTACAGGAACCAGTTTCGACAGAAGAATAGGGACAAAAGAATCAGTCCATTCTTCTGTCCCCATTCTTTTGTCGATTGGATGGGTCAAACCCCCACAGCTTCTTGATGGTCTCCGGCCTGGGCGTGGCAAACTGCCTCTTGGCATCGGAGCCGTTATTCGTTACTCTCGGACCCGTTCGCCACCTCATGGACCTTCTCAGCTACTAGCGCACTGTCTTTGCCTTCCACGGCTGTGATCGCCGTGTCCGAGATGCTGTGCTGCTGGGCAAGAAGCAACTCCTCGCCAGCCTGAACACCTACGATTGGCTGGGCTCTGGGATCTACTTTTGGGAGCACGGGCCTGCTCGTGCGCTGGAGTGGGCCGTTCAGCAGTCGAAACGCAAGGGCACAGGCGTCAAGGATCCCGCCGTGCTCGGAGCGGTGATCCAGCTTGGAAACTGCTTTGATCTACTCGATGTCAGTTTTACTCAGTTCCTTTCCGGCGCGGCAGATGAGTTGATTCGAGAACTCGCTGAACAAGGGCTCTCGCTCCCCCACAACCAACACATAGGTTCCTCGGACTTTGACTGGCTCCGTCGTGAGCGAGACTGCCTCGTTCTCAACAGTGCCATTCCCCGTGTTGAGGCACGGCTAGGCACTCGCTTTCACTCCGTCCGCAGCGTGTTCCAGGAAGGCACCCCCGCCTTTGAAGGAGCCGGGATCAAACTCAAATCCCACATCCAGATTGCAGTGCGGCATCCGCAGGCGATTTTAGGTTACTTCAATCCACAAAACAACGCGCTCATCGTCCCAGCCCATGAAGACTAAACGAGTTCCGAGCCCTCTTCCTGAGTTCATCCATCCCGTCTTTGGCACCAAAGCCAATTTCGAGGCCATGCTTCACCAGATCAAAGAAGATGGCATTAAGTTCCGCAAGCTGCCCAAAGCCGTGCAACGAGCCAAATTGATGAAAGAGGGCATTCTCACGGCCGAAGGCAAACTGCCGGTGTATCCGATGAACCATGTGCCGCTGGGGCCGAGGGAGTAATCTTCTTCACGTCATCCTGTTTTGTGGATGCCCATCCGATGGGGACCCGTTTCGACAGAAGAATAGGGACAAAAGAATCAGTCCATTCTTCTATCCCCATTCTTTTGTCGATTGGATGGGTCAAACTCCCGCAGCTTCTTGATGGCCTCCGGCCCGCTGTGGCCACTTCGTCGCCACGCTCACCCCATTCCAACCATCGTCGCAAACCGCTCGTTCCACTCGATGCCGAGGGTATCGGGGAGGTGGTCATCGGGGCCTTGGCGGAGGAGGGGCGGGATAAGCTGAGCGGAAAAAGCCTGCGCGATGCGCCGGGAGTCCGTGACGCGCAAGACTGCCCTGGACGCTGCATGCCTTGCCCGCGAAAACATAGACGTGCCACGCATCGTCCAAGGCTACAGCACTCCAGAAGCCGCCGCATTAACGGCAAACGCCTTGATGGCGAGCCGGTTGTCATTCTTCTGTCTTTCGGCCTCTCGCGCCGGGGTTGTTTTGTCGGTATCGCTGGTTAAATGATGTCGTCATGTCTGCTGCATCACGACTGCTTCGTTCTTTGATTCTAGGCTTGGCTTTGCTCGTCGCGGCAATGATCGGTCTGATGCTTGGCAAAGGCAGCACCTGGTCTGGACTCTGGGATGACGCACGCAGTCTGTGGGCCAGGAAAACGCCAGGAGTGCATCCGAATGACGCTGTGTGGAAGGCAACGCTGCCAAAGCCTGATCCTCTAGCTGGATTACCCGAAGGACCGCTGAATGAACTGCTCAAGCCAGAGCTAACGCCAGAACAGCAAACGGAGATCGTGGGCCGGATGCTCATCGATTACTGGACTAGCGTTCGAAGCCTGCCGAGTGGCAGCTGGGATGAAATCCGCGAACAGTTGGCTGGACGGAATCGCCAAGAATTGAACCTCGTGCCCAAGGAACATCCAGCACTAGCCACGGGGGCGTTTCGCCGAAGCGCAGAAGAACCAGGCATTCACCTGCACGTCGTCTCTAGCAGCGGCTGCGCCTTTCAGCTCATCCATGAGGGCCCGGATAAGCAGCCCTACACGGATGATGATTGGATTCGGAATTTCCCGCCAGACCTGAAGTTCTGAACAGGATCAATAAACGTCGCGGCGGTAGCGCTTGGCTTCCTTCAGCGCGGCCATGTAGGCCACGGCTTCTTCGCCAGATTTGCCACCTTCCTTCTCGATGATGGTGTGCAGCGCCTTGTCCACATCGACTGCCATGCGTGCTGCATCACCGCAGACATAGACGATGGCACCCTGCTCCAGCCAGGCGAAGATCTCTGTGCTGTTTTCCAGCATTTTATGCTGCACGTAGATTTTCTCGGCCTGATCGCGGCTCCAAGCAGTGGTCAGTTTCGCCAGGGTTCCGTTGGCCAACCAGCGCTCGAACTCCTCTTTGTAAAAAAAGCAGGTCTTCTCGCTAACTTCCCCGAAGAACATCCAGGCCTTGCCCTTCGCACCAGTGGCTTCGCGCTCTTCCAAAAAGGCACGAAATGGAGCGATGCCGGTACCAGGACCGATGAAGATCACAGGAATATCCTCCGTAGGTTCGGGCAGACGGAAGCCTTTGCCGTGATTCACAAACACGGGGATCCGTGTCTCACCAATGGCGATGCGTTCGGCGAGGAAGGTTGAGGCGACTCCGCCACGCTCACGACCATGGCTGGTGTATTTCACGGTAGCCACCGTCAGGTGGACTTCCTTTGGATGGGCGCGCTGACTGCTGCTGATGGAGTAGAGGCGGATGTTCAGCTTCTTCTGCGTCGCCATGAACTCCTGAGGTTCAAACTTGGCCGTGGGGTTTTCTAGCAGCAGGTCGATGACAAAGCGCCCCCAGAGGTAGTTCTTCAGGTCTTCCTTGCGATCCGGCTCCAGCAGACCATTCAGCGGTGTATCGCCTGCTGTTTTTTCGATGATGGCCTTGATGAGTTTGTTGTCCACCTCGGTAAGCAGGGTGGCCTCGAAGAGGGCCTGGCGGATGGGGACTTCAGCGGCAGTCTTGGGGTGCTTGACGATCTCCTCCCCGGTGAAGCCAAGCGCTTTCAGCGTGTCTTCCACTAGCGCAGGTTCATTGGTGGGCTGCACGGCTAGAGAGTCGCCAGGCAGGTACTCCAGCTCTCCGCCTTCCAGGTCGATTTCATAATGACGAGTGTTCTTCGGCGCGCCGGCAGAGGAGAGGTCGTAGGCTTTCTTCACCTTGGCGATGAAGGGATTCTTAACGTTGTACACGGGTTTTCCGGCGGCGGCTTCGGTGCTCATTGGGGGGTGGAATCGGGGGAAAAAAGTCCGCGCAGGCTAGGGCACGGCCAGGGGTTGTCAATGCAAGGGGCGGGACAGGAGTAGCAACTCCCATGCCGCCCCGGTGGATGTCTTCTGGGTTACGATGGCCAGCTCCTAGTAGTTGAAGCGCACGCCTACGTAAAAATTCCGGCCATAGGCGGGGTCCACACCACCTCCGCGGACTCGGCTGTAGTAGTCCTGGTCGAAGAGGTTGTTGATGCCTGCCAGTAAGGTAACGTTTTCCTTCCAGACCTTCGCCTCGGCGATGAGATCAGTGACGTTGTAGGCCGGGATGTTGAAGTTGGCAGAGTTCGTGTCGTCCCCGAAATGCTGGCCCACATAGGTTTGGAGGAGGGAAATCTTGAAGCGATCGCGCCAGCGGTAGGTGAGTCCAAAGCGCAGCATGTTCTCAGGGGCATACTGGGGTTCTTTACCCGCCAGAGGGCCATCGACGAATTCGGCGTTCAACCACTCGTAGGCGACATGGAAAGCCAGGTTGCCAAAGCGTTTCGTGGCGGACTCGGGATCGCCGCCCGTGACTTTCGCGGCAGCGGCGATGAGATCCAGCTCTGCTGCGACATCGATGCCCCAGTTTTGTGAATGGCCGACGTTCTCCACGGTCGTGACCCCTCCGGCGGTCGTGGTGCCGAATCGGTCCTGGTAGTCGATGAAGAAACCGCTGACAT
>JBIKYV010000083.1:0-15179 GCA_044355075.1 Prosthecobacter sp. | reverse complement strand
CCGAGCTGCTTTTTTTCAGCGAGCTGAGCCCGCATGGTGGCGAGTTGCTTTTGGTTCGCGGCCAATTGGGCAGAAGCTTCCTTGGAGATCTGGATCAACCCTTCCGCGCCTTTGTCACGGACGGTGTTCAGGAAAAAGGCAAGGTCGTTGAGGTATTGATGCAGGCGGTCATTGTCCGCATCCACGCTGGTGTCGACATTTCCAGCCGTCAGGGTGACGAGTGAATCCCACACTTGCTCAGCGCTCATGCGGCGCAACAGCGGCCCGGTGAATCGGTAAGTTTCGCCCAGGGCCACTTCCTGCGTGCTGGCCATACGCTGATAAGCCTCAGTGTTGAACAGCACGCGCAGAAAGGACTTCAGGCTGTATTTTTTCTCCACCATCAGCTGCGTCAGATATTCCATCAGCGCAGGGTTCGAAGCCACGGTGGAATCGGTCATTTCATCCACAGGTTCAATGAGCCCAAGGCCAAAGACCCTCTTCCACATGCGATTCGCAATGACAGTGGTGAAGCGCGGATTCTCGGGACTGGTCATCCAGCGGGCAAAGCTGGCGAGTGTGGTCTCACCACCAACCGGGGCGGCTTCATGGCCAAACATAACCTTAGGCTGGATTTTGTCGCCAGGTTTGGCATTGCTGTACTTGTAGTCGTGCGGCAGCACAGGCAGCCTTCCTTCCTGCCAGTCGATGTTCGTGTATCGCAGCGGTTTCATGACATCATTCATGACTTCACGAACTTGGCTTAGCTGCTGCTTTTCCACCTTCGGCTGCGCGCTCTGGGCCGCACGCTGTTGCTTCACATACTCTTTGCGCTCCTGCTTGGTCATGGCCTTCAGCACTTCTTTGTCCAGCTCGCCGGGCTTTTTCACCTTGAGGTAGTCTTTGCCACTAGCCTTCGTGTCCATGCCATAGGTGAAGGCTGCCATGCTGTAGTAGTCGAGCTGCGACCAGCGGTCGAAGGGATGATCATGGCACTGAGCGCAAACGATGCTGGTACCCAAAAACACCTGCACCGTGTAGGCTAGATGATCCAGCTTGTTCTCATCGCGCATCCAAAAACCGATGCTGCCGCTGTCCCAAGCTCCACCTTCCGTGGTTAAAAGACTCCGCACCATCTGGTCATAGGGCGTGTTGGCCTTCATCTGCTTCTTCATCCACTCCTCGTAGGCCTCGGCGGTTAGGCGACCTTTGACGTTGTCGGTTAGGCGCAGAACATCAGCCCAGTAGTTGAACATGTGGCTGGTGAAGCCATCGCCAGCGAGGAGTTCATCGATGAGCTTTGTGCGCTTCTGCGGATCGTTGCTGCCCAGGAAACTCTCTGTCTCCTCAACAGTCGGGATGCGTCCGGCAATGTCCAGGTAAAGCCGACGCACGATGACTTCCTCTGAAGCGGCAGGATTGGCCTTCAGGCCGTGTTTGGCCCAGTCTTCGGCCAGCAATTGGTCGATCTTGGCAGATTCAGGCAAAGCTGCCGCGGAGGCCGAAACCGTGACGCAGAGCAGCAAGGGGAGCATTTTCATAAGACGGAGAGCGTTTCTGCGCCTGAAACGCCAACGCCCACACGATCTTTAACCAAACTCTCTGAATCAACACTGAGACAAGAGACTCAAGAACGGTCCTCGATCTTCAGCACCTCCACCTCGACATCACGCACCACGCCCTGGCCAGCCACTCGTTCAGGATGCACGGGTAGATCGGAATACACCCTCTCAGGCGAGTGCGAACTAGGCGACGAACCACCGCCCCCCAGAGCCCGGAATAGCTGAAGGCAGGCCTTTGTCACCAACGCCACCACGGCGGCGAAGATGCCAAATAGTATCACGGAGGCCGTCACCAGAATGGCCACAAGCGCGAAGATCACCTTACCCAAACCGCCAAGCTTCGACCGGCCGACCTGAAACTGGAAAACGCGTGCGTGCATGCCCTATGCTCGTCGGAGCTGATCGCAGGGTCAAGTGCGGCAGCATGGCTCCCACACTTGACCCCAGCGCTGCATTCCCCTACCGCAGCCACCATGCGCATCTCCGAGATTTTTTACTCCATTCAGGGAGAAGGCATGCTCACCGGCGTGCCCTCCGTCTTTATCCGCACCTCGGGGTGCAACCTACGCTGCGCCTGGTGTGACACGCCTTATGCCTCTTGGCATCCCGAAGGCACCGAGATGTGCCTGGATGAACTTTTGACCCAAGCCACCGCGCAGCCCACGCGCCATGTCGTAGTGACCGGTGGAGAGCCAATGATCGCCAAGGGAATCCGAGAGTTCCTGGCACGCCTGCGTGAAGCTGGCTGCCACGTCACGATCGAGACGGCTGGCACGATCGCCCCAGAGGGCTGCGTGGTCGATCTGGCCAGCCTGAGCCCGAAGCTCGCGAACTCGACGCCCACCGAGGCTCAAGCGGGTGCTGCCTGGGTGCAAAAGCACGAGCAAACGCGCTGCCAACCCGAGGTTCTGCGCTCCTGGATCGAGACCGCCCTCGATTACCAGCTCAAGTTCGTCATTTCCAACCCGCAAGATCTTGCGGAAATCCACGCACTCGTGGCCCATATCGGCGTGCCCATTCCTAACGAGAAAATCCTGCTGATGCCGGAAGGCACGAGCATTGAGGCGATGCGCGCCCTTTATCCCCTGCTCATCGATAGCTGCAAAACTCACGGTCATCGGCTCAGCCCACGGCTGCACCTCGAGCTCTTCGGCAATAAACGTGGCACCTAAATCTACTCATACTACAACTGTTCATTTGACTACATTCTTGAGAGCATCAAGAATACAGTTCTCATGAACAGCAAAAAGAGCCCCTATGCCACCCTATTTCGTAAGCTGAGCCACCTGATCGGCCAGCATTCCACCGAGCTGCGTCGCCGTGATCTCCGCTCCGCCCGGCAAAGCGAGATTCAACTGGAACTCGACCTACCCGCCATCCGCCCTGGAGATCATCAGAGCCAGGATCTGGCAGTGATTCGCTAATTGACGGAAGGTTTCCTTCACCTCACCTGCCAGAAGTCATCGAAGAAATCCGCAGCAACGACTTTTGCTGCAGCTTCTGGGCTAGGCGGCTGAGTGACATCAAAGAGCGTCCAGTCTGGCAGCTTAGGGTTTTGCAGCGAATTTGTCCGATCGTGAGCCTCACGGAAAGTGAGGCCAGAATTGATCACGACCTCGAATCCAGCAGACTTCAGCGCAGGATAGGTCAGCGATAGCACATGCGTTCGGGCATCGACGCCGGATTTACCTTTCAGGCTCACCTTTTCAGCATCCCACTGCACAGGTAGGCGACTGAGCAGCCGTTGGATACAGCTATTCGATTCAGGGGTGCCCCACAGAATCAGGCTCTGGGTCTGCCCTGCTTCGTCGATGTCGGAGATCTCGGAGGCTTTGACCACACGCACATCGCCGCGCATCAGGCTGCGCCAGCGGGTCAGGAAATGCGCAGACTCCGCTTGTACCCAGGTATCCACAGGGGCAGAGGATGATTTGCCATCTGGCAGCACCACAAGGAAGCGCTTCATGAAGCTAGCATCCATCGGTCCTGGATGCGCGCCGCCTTTGCCATCGCTGGGGCCTTCATGGGAAAAAGGCTTGGCATTGCCAAAGTCACGCCACTGACCGTTCACCTTGATGAGTCGGCAGAGCGAATTCGGCACGCGTGGGCCTGGACTCAAGAAATTCTCAAACTTGGGCAATTCAGGCCCGATCTGCATCGTTAGTTCCTGAGCATCGATTTTCAGAGTGAGTTGGTCACCCGTGCCGCGCACCTGCGGCGGAGGGTAAAAGACAATGCGGCTGACATTGCGCGTCTGCATTTCGACCGTCCGGGCGTTCACGACCTTCGCGTCGAGCCGTGCCTCCTGCCAGCTCTGCTCCAGGCCATGCAGGTTCACCCATTTCACACGGCCGTAGAGCGCCGTGCGGGCCTGAATGTGTACCTCATCAGGAAAGTTCACGCGGCCCTGCGCGACGTGCTGTTCGATGCGTGCCTGCACTTCCTTCAAGGTTTCAGGATGATACTTGTGACCCATGCCTGGGCCGATGAGATGCGGCGGATGCAGGCCTTCCTTGCCGAGCACTTCCATCATGTATTCGGCACTATCCCGCTGAGCATCATTTTCTCCGCTGTAACTCACCAGAGGCACATTGAGTAGATTCCGGGCGTAGTCGGGCACATCATAAAAACCCCATAGCGTCTGCTCGTAACGTGCTGGATACTTCTCAGGCGTGAGCTTTTGGTAGCGCTTCACATCGACAAAACCCGCGCCAGTATGCACGCAGGCCCACTGATCGGGGTAATGTGCGCCGATATGCCAAGCGCCAGCACCACCCATGCTGAAGCCCGCGAGCACGATGCGGTTCGTGTCTACCTGAAAGCGGGCGATAGCGTCATCACGAGCCTCGAAAACATCGACTTCTCCTGCCGATTTCCAGCCATTGCAGTACCGCCCAAAAGGATGAATGACGATGCTTCCCTTTGGCTGAAATTGCCCCGGCTTCTTAGCCATGAGCCGGCTGTACACGAAGTGCAAGTCCGTGGCTGTATCGCCGCGACCGTGCAACCAAATCCACATGGGAATTTTGCCTTGGCCGATCTCCAGCCCCTCGGGCACCTCAACGCCATAAGGCTGGGCAGAGTCATCGAGCTTGGAGTAAAAACCGAGCACCTTTTGCCCCGGTCCCTGCATCCACGGCGTTTGGCCTTTCTTCAGCGCAGCGATACGTTGCCGTGCCTCGGTTAGCAGGGCTTTTGCTTTTTTTAGATTGTCCGCAGGCTTCTTGTCATACCACTCGTCGAACTCCAGCGCATAGCGCACCGATTTGAGAAAGATGGCCGCGTCAGCGGAGCGCGGATGCTTTTTCACCTGCTGAAAATCTGCCTGAAGCTCAGCCAGATCTTTTTCTAGCAGCGCTTCCTCTTCTGCGGAGAGAGGAGCCACGGGCTTCGGAGGCAGGCTGCCACGAAAGGAGGCCGTTGCCCCATTCGGACCGAGCTGGGCGAAAGCCAGGGGGGAAATCAGAAGCAAAGCGAGGGCGGTGATAGAGCGCGGAATCATGCTGAAGCGGGAGACAAGAAACGCAGCCTAAGGACTATTCGATCAAAGAAGCAGACTGGCGCGAACGAGCAGGCTGGCCATGGTCTGGCAAACGTCGGTCCACCATGCCCAAACCGCCCTCCAAATCCTCCTCCACGGCACTTAGCCCTGAAGATCTCGCTGAGATCCGACAGATCTATGCCGACTTAGAAAAGCGCTCCCTGCCCAGAGATTGCACCTCGCTCGCGGGCTGTTGCCAGTTTCGTCTCACAGGTCGTACGCCGCAGCTCACGCGGGGCGAGGCACTCTATGCCCTCATTGGCGTGCGTGCCTCTGGGCGGCGCGAACTCAAACCACACCCCGAAGGGGCCTGCCCGCTGCTCGGGCGGGAAGGGCGCTGCACGATCTATGCATACCGTCCGTTTGGCTGCCGCACGCATTTTTGTCAGGCCGCCGGCGGCATGTATCCGCGTCGCCATGTGGTGGACTTGATCCAACGGCTGGAGGCCCTGGATGAGAAGCTGGGCGGGGACGGCTCACGCCCGCTAGAAAAAGCCCTGAGTGGGTCGTAAAAGCTAACCTTGCCGTTATGCCAGCCTACTTTGACCACAATGCTACAACACCCCTGCTACCGCAGGCACGCGCTGCCTGGCTGCGTGCCATGGATGAGCATTGGCACAATCCCTCCAGCCTTTACCGTGAGGCAGGATTCGCCAGCCAAGCTCTGGAAGCCGCGCGGGAGAGATTGGCTGACCTGCTGGGCATCGAAGAACCCACACGACTGGTCTTCACCTCAGGTGCCTCCGAGGCCAATAACACGCTCTACGCAGGCTTGGCGCGCTGCCTACCTCCCGATGGCTGCGTGGCCATTTCCGCCATTGAGCATCCCAGCGTACGTGCGGCTGCACTGGCTTGGTTAGGCCGTGCGCGAGTTGTCGAGATACCTGTGGATGCAGCAGGGAGGGTCACTGCTTCCGCCTTGACGCAAATGCTCAAGGAGCGGCAGCCCGCACTCGTCTCCGTCATGCTGGCGAACAACGAAAGTGGTGTACTCCAGCCCTGGCCCGAGCTGGCAGCACGATGCCGGGATCATGGCGTTCGCTTTCATGGCGATGCCGCGCAGTGGCTCGGCAAAATGCCAAGTGAAGGCCTAGCGAGCTGCGATTATCTGACAGGCTGTGGTCACAAGTTTGGTGGCCCGAAGGGCATCGGCTTCCTCTTGCTGGCGCATGAGCAAGAAAGCTTCCCACTGCTGCACGGTGGGCCTCAGGAGCATGGGCGGCGGGCCGGCACTGAGGACTATCCAGCCATCGAGGCCATGGTCTCTGCGCTGGAATATCGAAACACACAGCTGAATGAGGTGTGCGCTACGCAAACACCACTGCGCGATGCCTTCATCGAGCGCATGAAGGTCGCGTTTCCTGGCCTGCGCATCATCAGTGAAACTGCGCCTAGGCTATGGAACACCGTGCTCATGGTGATGCCAGCTCACTCGAACCTGAAGTGGCTAACGCGATTGAGTCGGCTCGGGTTTGCCATCTCCACAGGCTCCGCATGCAGCTCAGGGCGCGAGGGATCATCGGTGGTTGTTCAGGCTCTAGGCGCTGATCCTGAGGAGTTACGTCGTGTCGTGCGAGTGAGTGCAGCGCATGAAACTACACCAGAAGACTGGCACGCCCTGGCCGCTGCTTTTGCAGAAGTAGGAGCCACACTGCACAGCGACATGAATGCCTAATAGGACCGGTTTTGATCCGCTACGGGCAAAGGGCGAATGCTCGGCCCCTCGACCCATCGGGGGGGAATCATGATCTGCCGTGGCACCTCTGGGATGCCGTGCTCGTTTTGGGAAAGCTGCGTCACCACGAGATCAACCGCTGCCGCAGCGAGGTGATCGCGCTGCTGATAAATACCTGCGTAGGCTGCCATCTTCGGCGTCCAATCATGCACCACGAAACCCATGTCCTGCGGAAAGCGCTGCCCGAGCCTGCGCAGCCAGCCCGGCACATGCATATCGAAGCTAATGACTGCATCCGGTTGATGCTCGCGCAGCCATCCGGAAAAAGCATCGAAGCCGCAGCTAATGTCATTGCTGGGAAATAGCAAAAGCGGCACGCGTGACTCAGGGGGCAAGCTGTGCTGCCAATGAAACAACCCGCCGCTGTAACCAAACTGGGAGCGATTGACGATCCAGCGCGTGACCGCCACGCCGATGCGCTGATAGCCACGCGCCGCGAGCTGCTCCGCCGCCATATGGATACCCAGCGTCATGTTGCCCGCGCACATGTGCAGCGCGGGCGCGCTCATCGCATTGCCAAACATGACCGCTGCGTAGGGCGTGTAATCGATCCGGCTGCAAGGCAGCTGCATGCTCTGGGGCGAAACGATGACGCCCTCAATGCCACGCGCATGTAGGATTTTTTGCAGCTTCGCCGGAGTCAGCCCATCCTTGCCCAAAAAGAACTCCTCAACGGCATAACCATGAGCTTGGGCTCGGCGGCGAATCGGCTCGACCGGCACGTATTGATAAACAGGACTCAACAAGCCATCTTGAGGCACATGCTCACGGATGATGGCGATCACAGCCCGGAGGCGCTTTTCCTTTCGGCTACGCACCGCCTGCATCATGCGTATCAGGTGGGGATCAGGTTGGTAGTTCATCTGACGCGCGGCCTCCAGAACCTCAGCGCGTCTTTCTGGAGACACCTTGGGAGCGCCCCGCAGCACCCGGGAAACAGTCATGATGGAGACGCCTGTAGCGCGGGCGATGTCCTTAAGCGTGGGCTGGGTCGGGGCAGACATAGGCGGCCTTCATCACTGGCAAGCACGTTCAATCAAACAAGTGCCGCATGTAGCATTTAACGCGACCAAGTCTGTCTAGGCACGAGCTGTAAACCTGCGCGAACATGGGGCAAAAGCATCCATGATGGAGAAATCACCATCGACTCAGAACAGCAGACATCGAGAGCCGATGGCCCCATCCGCATGGAGACTGGAGGCTGCCTAGAGAAAACTCAGCGCTTACTCAGCTTGTTGTATTTCTCGACAAGTTCATTGAACTCGCGGGTTCGTTCATTCAGGCGGGTGATAGCCTCATCGCGCTGCTGGGCCAATTGACGCATCTGGGTACTCGCTTTTTCAATGGCACTATTTTGGGCAGCCACGGTCTCGTTGTGCTTCTTCAGGACATCGCTTCCTTGGTCTGCGAGTTTTTGATAAGCTTTTAGCTCACTCTGCGCACGCTGCGTCTCATTCATCAAAAGGGCGATGCTGTAACCACGCGCACTCTGGTCCTGAGTGAGGTCGTGCACTTGCTCCGTGAGGTCCACAAGGCGGGATTCGATCTCTTTGCGGATAGCGTTCAGGCGCTCGATCTCCTGGCTGTATTGCTCCACCTTGGCCTCGGCCTCGATGCGTAGCTTATTTTCTGCGATCAGGGCCGTGCGCAGATCGTCGATAGTAGCACGCAGGCGAAATTCACGCTGCCACTGCACTAGACAAATGCCGCAAAGCCCCAAGGAAAGCGCAATGAGAAGGGCAAGGAGGACGCGCTTCATTTCGCAGGAGCGGGGGAAGAAGCTGCTGCGCCAGGCGTGACCGGCCTGACATTGAAGGCGATCTTGGCAAAACCAGCCCGGCGCACGGCATCCAGCGCGCGGACCATGTCGGCGTGGCGGGTTTCAGAGTCGCCGCTGATGTAAACGGGCGTGTTCGGGTCCTGTGCTCGGCGAGCCGCGAGCTTTTTCTCCAGATCCGGCAGGCTGATCATCTGGGTATCGAGGTGAATATCACCTGAAGCGCTAACGCCGATGTTGATCATATCCGGCTTAAAATCTGGCTGACTGGCCGCCGCGGAAGGCAGGTTGACCTTGATGGTCTGCTGCTTGGTCATCGTGAGGCTGACCATCATGAAAGAGGCCAGCAGGAAGAACATCACGTCAATTAACGGGATGATCTCTAGGCGTGTCTTTTTCTGAGGGATGGGCGAATGCAGCTTCACAGGGGCTTGGTAAGCGGAAAGCGTGGACTGAACTCTAAGCTCTAGTCTCTCCGCTCTCACCTTTGCGTTGGGTGACAAGGATGATGACGTTGTTGGCAGCGGCTTCGAGCTCGAACTGAAGCCTAGCCAGACGACTATGGAAGAAATTCATCGGAATAAGCGTCGTGATGGCAATGCCCAGCCCGGCAGCAGTGGCGATCAGGGCCTCCCCAATACCACCCGTGACCTTTTCCACGGCCAGTTCAGAGCCGCCGATGGAGGTGAAGGAGCCCATGATACCCGTGACGGTGCCTAGGAGGCCCAAAAGCGGCCCGAGAGTGACGATGGTGTCCATGGCACTGAGAAAGCGCCCGGCGGACTGTAGCTCCTGACCGGCAGCCACTTCTAGCGCTCCCTGCAGCGAGGTGTGGTGATGGTTCAGGCCATGGTGAACCATGCGCACCACAGGATCGGTACTGTCCTTGGATAGGCTCATGGCACGCTGGACATCGCCCACATCCAGGGCGGCGTAGGTTTCCTCCAGCAGGCGCGGTTTGCGGCCGATGCCAAGCCGGGACCACCAGAAGAGGCGCTCTAGAATGACACAGGCAGCTGCCCCCCCCACCACGAGGATGGGATACATGATGGGGCCGCCTTTGACGATGAACTCAACGACCGCATTGGCGACAGGCAGGGGGGGGACGAACATGCGAAAAAGGAAAAAGAGGCTTAGTCCAGGACGAACTTGAGCGGGGCGATGACATTGCCAGGGGCACCCGCCGGGCCACGCCCATTGCGCCGCACCCAAGAGGCAGCAAAGGCATCCAAGGCTGCGCTACCACTGCTGCTCACCACGGCCACACTTTCCGCACGCCCCGACATACCAACCTGAATGCTCAGTCGGACAGTACCGCTGACCCCGAGAGCACGCAGGGAGCTGGGATAGGCCGGACGCGGAATGATGAATTTGCCGTTTGCTGAGGCCATCCCAGCCGTGCCTGCACCGCCAGTGCCACCGCCAGCACCTGTGGCGCCGCTGCTGCTGCCACCAGAGCGCGACCCTGTGGCACTGCTTACCCGACGCGGGGCCGTTTTGGCCACAGGTTTCGGCGCTGGCTCGGCAGGATCGACTGGACGCAGCGCCGTCTCCACCCTCGGGGCAGCGGGGATAACGAACAAATCTTCCGCCACCAGGGCCTCTTCCATCTCTGGCAGATCCTGGGTCATCTCCACCGTGTCCGGCATGGGCGGCACTTCAGTGACCTCTGGCGTTTCCAGCGCATTGGCCTGCTCGACGACTGTATCCGCAGACTGCACGTCCATCATCGTCGCCTCCATACCCGCCGCAGCGGCCATCCCTGGACCTTCGCCAGGCAGGCCAGAAAGCAGCTCGGGCAGGGTCTCATCCTGACGCAAAAGACCGGCGACGCCGATGGCCAAAAAACAGGCCGTCAGAGCGACCAACCACGACAGGCCAAGGTGACTTTGTGGCTGGTGGATCTGCATCCGCAAGGTGGCGGGCTGAATGGAAGCACGCGTCTGATCCTCACGGCGCAGAGACTGCGAGCCGGAATGCACATTCAGAACGAGAGCCGTGGTGGAGTACATGGTTGGGGAAGACGAACCAGTGGGATAAGTGACGAAATCAGCCCATCCGTCAATGGCTATTGAGACGCTGTTTCACAAAGTTTCTGTTCAAAAGGCGGTCTCACAGCCCCAAGTGGCAGCAGCTAGGCACGGTTTCACAGGCCCCAGATAGGGTTTCCCGCAGCCGCCAGGCCATGACCAGAGCCGCCCCCAGGGCTAAGCCACGCTGGACACGCCGCATCGTCACAGGGTGCAGCCGCCCCCCCAACCCGTGTAGCTGCGTCTGCGCCAGCCAGAGCAGCGGCAGCGTACCTAGCCCAAAGGCTAGAGCAAAGCCTGCCCCTCGGCTCGGGCTACCATTCGCAAATGCCAGGGTAAACATGACGTAAAGCGGACCGCAGGGCAGCAGCGGTGTGGCCAGCCCCAGCAGAGCTGCGCGCACCGTGCCGCGTAGGCGAAAAGCCGCCCTCTGGACACGACGCACTCCAGTGCTGAGAAACTTCGGCTTCGGTAGCCAAGCATCCAGCCCCATACCGACGAGGGCAAAGACCAGCACCAGCAGCCAGGGCAGTAAAACACCCGCACCCTGTTGGAAAAAACCCAGAGGCACCACCCCCACCGCCCCTGCAATGCCACCCACAACAGCGTATGCGAGCAAGCGCCCACCATGGTAAAGGCTCGTGGCCTTCATGAAGCCATTAGCCTGCGCCGAAATAGCCCAGGAGCAAGAAAGTGGCCCGCACATGCCCACGCAGTGCACACTCGTGACAAGGCCCGCCAAAAAAGCAGCCGCGCTGGTGTCGATGGTCATCATACGGGCTGATGGATGCCCAGACGTGGCACTTCCTGAGGCTTGTGCTCCACGGCGAACAAGATGAAGGCCATCCACAGGATAACAAAGGCCAGGAACGCCAGGATGGGCAGCAGCCAGGGCTTATTGAAGAAAAGATTTCGGATCGAGAGGTACATCGGTGTGCAATCGTGGATCAGGGCCCAGGAACTCCATGACGCGGGTCGTCATGCTGTCACCGCGGGCGGAATCGGTGACCTTGACCTTCAGGCGGAAGGAATTTTGAAAAGCAGCCTCCGGCAGGGACAGCACCAGCGTCTTTTGCTCCTCCCCCATCGGACCGACATTCAGCACCTGATCCAGGCCGGTCGCCTTCAATTCCGCAGGCACCTCACCGTCCAACTCCAGTCGATAGGTGGCGGGCTCACTGCGCTTATTGATCACCCGCACCAGAAACTGATTCCGAACGACACCATCGGCCACATAAAAGGGTGCTCCAATCATGCGCACCGCGCTCGCCCGTAGCGGGGTGATGCGCATCGCTGCAAAGCCAAACGCCAACACCCCTGCCACCAGCATGAAGGTGTAGAAAATCGTGCGCGGGCGGATATAGCACGTCTTCCCACCCTTGAGCCCCACATAAGAATCGTAGCGCACAAGCCCGGTCGGACGCTTCAGCTTGGTCATGATGTCGTCGCAGGCGTCCACACAGGCAGCGCAGCCGATGCATTCCAGCTGCAATCCATTGCGGATGTCGATGCCCGTCGGGCACACCTGAACACAGCGGCGACAATCAATGCATGCCCCATGGGTGCTTCCCGCCTTGCCCCTTGGCTCACCACGCGCCTCATCGTAACCAATCAACACGGTATGATCGTCCGTCAGCGCCGACTGTAACCGACCGTAGGGGCAGAGGATGATGCAAAACTGCTCGCGGAACCAACTGAACGCAAAGTAAAGCGACCCGGTTAGGAAGGTCACCACAGCAAAGGCCCGAACATGCTGCGTAGGCGGTCCTTTCATCATCTCGTAAAGCTTTGGAATGGAGACGAAGTAACTCAGAAAAACGTGCGCGATCACCGCCGAGATCAGCAGGAAGACGCCATGCTTCAGCGCACGTTTGACGATTTTCCGCCTCGTCCAGGGTGCATCCTCCAAACAGCGGCGCGCCGTGGCATCGCCATCGATCAGGCGCTCCACCCGGCGGTAAACATGCTCCATGAAGACCGTGTAGGGACAGGTCCACCCACACCACAGCCTACCCAAAAGCGCCGTCATGTAGAAAAGAGCAAAAGCCAGCCCTGTGATCAGGAAAAATCCCACCCACAGGTCCTGCGTGGCCAGCGTGAGACCCATGAAGTGAAAGCGGCGCTCCTGCACATCCAAAAACACAGCGGGATAACCACGCACCGGGATCCAAGGTAGGGCGATGTAGATTAGCAGTAGCAGCGCGCCTGCCGCACGCCGCCCAGAGGTGAAGCGGCCTTTCACATCTGCCGGATGCACAAACTTCCGTGAACCGTCGGTGCGGATGGTCGAAAGCGTCTCCAGCGTAGGTCTGTTCATCAGCGGATCTTTCTCACTTCTTCAGGGGTGAATCGGCAGCCAGGGTCATCGGCTGACCTGGGTTGTGCTTACTCAAGATAAAAGCCACGACCTCGACCACTCGCTGAAGACCTAGCTGTGGTTCCCAGGGTGGCATGCCCTTAGTCACATCAGGCGCTCCTTTGCGCACAATCGTCAGGATCTGCGTCGGCGCGCCCCCATGCTTCCACTCTTGGTCGATCAAGGGCAGACCGGGCAGCTTGGCACCTGCCAAATGAGCGCTCAGGTCAGGCGCATGACAGGCCACGCAAGTCGTCGCATAAGTCGCCGCACCGACCTCTACCACTTTCGGATCTTTTGACATCGCCCAAAGCTTGTCGTCATTGATAAGTTCTAGCTCCCGCCTCTGCTGATCCGCGATCTTCGCCATCGCCTGCTCGACCTTACTAGTGTCGCTACTCCCCAGGCCAAACTGGTAATAGGCTACCCAAGCGATGACGAACCAAACCATGGTGATGTACCACGTCGCCAGCCACCAATTCGGCAGCTTCTGGTCATATTCCTGAATGCCATCATAGGAGTGCTCACGCAGCACAGGGCCATTGGTTTTGTCAGAGGGAGTCTTCATGGGGAACTTCGCAGCATATCACCATGGCCCGCCCTCCCCGACCTGCTGCCCGCACCTTGTGCATCCCCCGCCCGATCTTGCGCCCGTCAGCTACATGGAATCAGCATCATGCCTCACCTCAAAATCGCACACGCCAGACGATCGATGATGAAGCCCGCTGCTCTTGCACGCATCTTGGCAGACACTCGCGGAGGCAGCGCGCCATGCCACGAAGGTCCTAGGATGCAGGGTGAGACTTCAGCATCGAGCGTAAGCGTCATTTTTCACGGCAACTCGCGCACGCGCAGCTTCCTGAACTGGATGGGCGAGCCTTCGCTTTCCAGGCAGAGGAACCCTTTCTTGGGCTCGATGGCGGTGCCACCAGAGACTTCTTCACCGTTCACCCAGAGACGGACTTCGCCGTTGATGGCGCGGATGTAGTAGTGGTTCCATTCGCCATGACCTTTGGCGAGGTGCTTGCGTGGGAAGCTGCGACTGCCATCGGGAGACAACGGCGGAAACGGCGTCATTTTCACGCGCACGGGAAAGACATCGCCATTCGTGCCGAACCAGTCGGTCTTGGCCCCCTTCGCCTTCATCATGTCGGTGAAGCCGTGATCGAGGATCTGCACTTCAGTGCCATCCGGCAGACCGGGCTTGCCTGCGGCGGTGAGTTTTTCAATGGAGGCTGGTGTGGTCCAGACGAAGACACCAGAGTTGCCAGCGGCTTTCTCATGCATCCACTCGACGACCATCTCGAAGTTGCCGAACTCCTTCGTGGTGCGCATGACGCTCACCGGTTTGCCGGTGCAATGCAGCACGCCATTCTTCCATGACCAGGTGTCATCCGCGCTGTTGACCTTGGTAAAATCTGCCGCCGTGAGCGAGCGCCAGCCTGTGCCTTCATCGTCGATGAAGGCACGAACGGCGGCGGTGTTGTTGCTGGTTATTGATGCTGTTGGTTTGTCCTGCGCGAAGCCAACGATGGCGACGGTGGCGAGGATGACGGTGGCGATGAGGAGGCTAGGTTTCATGGAGCTGATGATACGTTACACTGATCACACAAACTTCGTCACTCCAGGAATTGGACGCGGGGTGGGCTCGAACTTGTCGCTCCATTTCAGGGTCTCCTCGGGCGCGAGGTCTTGTTTGGACGCCAGGATCTGTTCCCAGGTGAGGCGCTGGCCGGTGTAGGCGGCCTCGCGGCCCATGATGCCAGCAAGCGTGGATTGCATCATCCAGTCGCCATCAAATACGGTCTTCCCGCTGCGGATGGCAGCAAAGAGTTCGTCATGCTCGATCTGATACATGTTCTTTTCCTCGCCACGGAAGCGCCAGCGTTTGGCACCTTCGGCAAATGGGGCGCTGCCTTTGCCAATGACCAGCTTGGCTTGGGAACATTGGATGTAGTCGATGTTCTCGTTGGCGCAGCCCGTCATCTGCCGTGAACCGATGTGTCCCGTGACGCCATTGGCGAACTCATAGGCGACATGAAAGTGATCAAAGATGTTGCCGCCCTCGGCCGGCGTCTGGCGACCACCGGTAGCGATGCAACTGACTGGCGGTTTATCACCCATGGCCCACATCAGCTTGTCCACCGAATGCACCGCCTGCTCCACATAGTTGTCACCCGATAGCCAGGAGAAGCTGTT